>CBDUPM010000258.1:0-4713 GCA_965369105.1 uncultured Bacteroidales bacterium
TAATATGTAAGAGAGAAAAAAACAAAAACCAGGTAATATTTTTTTACTGAGAGGGAATTTTAATCAGGAATTTTCCTGCTCAGAAAATATTTTTTTACTTCTCTCAATAACTGTTTGGGTTGCTCCCCTTCTTTCTTCAACATAACCGGCTGCAATTCGGGAGGCCTTTTCAAGTAATGACTTTCCATTAAAAAAATCATTTAAAATCTCTTCAAAACCAGTATGATCTTCAATACTGAAGGCGGCACCCAGAGAAATTAAATCTTCAGCTTCTTTGAATTTATGATAATTTGGCCCGAAAATTACCGGGAGACCATATGTTGCCGCTTCCAGGATATTATGAATTCCCCTGCCAAATCCACCTCCGATATAAGCCAGCTGTCCATACTTGTACACCGACGATAAATGCCCAATGGTATCTATTATCAGAACTTTTGCATGGGGAAAAGCGGATTTATCTTCATCTGTAAATTTTACGACCAATGCGTCAATCTGGCTAACCAGTTTGTATATTTTTTTAGTACTAATTTCATGAGGAGCAAGAATAAATTTGAACTCATCAGCACTTTCATTAATGTATTTAACCAGAATATCTTCATCCTTTTCCCAGGTACTTCCGGCTACCAAAACTTTTTTATTCTTGCAAAAGAGTTCAATACCGGGATAATCTTTTCCGCTTTTCGACACCTGGTAAACTCGGTCAAACCTGGTATCACCTGAAACTTCAGCATTGTCAAAGCCATGTTCCTGTAGGATTTCTTTAGAAGCTTTATCCTGCACAAAGAAAAACTCGAAAAATCTTAAAAATCTTCGGTACCACAAGCCGTACCACTTAAAGAATACCTGGTCTTTTCTGAATTTTGCTGACACCAAAAAAACCGGAGTGTTTTTCTTCTTTAATGTTCTGAGAAAATAATACCAGAATTCATATTTTATGAAAAATACTCCCTTGGGTTTAACCAGGTTAATAAATCTCCATGCGTTAAACCGGGTATCCAGGGGAAGGTAGGAAACTAAATCCACCCCCTGATAATTTTTACGTAATTCATATCCTGATGGTGAAAAGAAGGTTAGCAAAATAAAGGCTTCCGGATAGTTTTTTCTGAAATCTTCAATAACCGTTCTCCCCTGCTCAAATTCTCCCAATGATGAACAATGAAACCAATAAACGGGTTTGGTTTTATCCAGTCCGGTTTTTAGTTTTTTCCACATTTTTCTCCGGCCGTTTATCCATCGTCTTGCTTTTGAATTAAAAGGTGAGGCCAGGATCACCAATAATAAATAAAACTGAATTCCGATTTTGTAAATTATTCTCATTATATTTTTTTGGTTCCGGTTCTTTTTATTAATGACCGGAGTATATGCATACAAGTTGCATATTATACTTATTCTATTCGATGATCACTCTTACTTCTGATGGGGTGATTTTTTTGTTCAACTCCCAGGTTTTATAAGAACCGTTAATATGGACTTTTAGCATTCTCTTTCCTGATTTCAGGACTAAATCCACCCCCCCTTTTTTCGTCTTCCCTATATCTTTTCCTCTGCTTCTCGATCCTTCCGGAAACAAAATTAATGGATTATGCCTATTCTTCAATTTTTCTTCAATTTTATAATAGGATTTAAGTGGTTTTTTCCGGTTAATCTGAATAGAATTCAAGGCCAGTAACCACAGGTTTATGATGGGCACCATTAACAGTTCTTTTTTGGCAATAAAAGAAAGTTGAAAAGGAAAAATACTCATTAAAACGGGTATGTCCATATATCCCTGGTGATTTGATATAATAACAAAATCAGGATCGGCAGGAATCTTTTCATGACCTTCCAGAACTATTTTAGTTCCGCTGACCAGGATTATCATTTTAGCCCATTTATTTGTACAATATCCAACATAACTATGTCTTATACGGCGCATAAAAGGAAAAAGAAAAAAAATAATAGGGATAAACAAAATCAAACTGAGAAACAGGCTTAGCCATAAAACTATAAAAAATATAATGGTTCTGAACATTTAAAAAATCCCGTTAGTTTTATGATCCATTCATAGTGAAATAAAAGGTTCCGAACATTTCCGGAATAGTATATTTTAGGAAAATATGGATAGGGCAGCCATACTTAAAAACAAACTTTTACTTAAAAGGCTGCCATGAGCAGATTAATATCCCTCGATGGAAGTCCGAAAATTTCTCCGATATATTCATTGGTCAATATTCCGTTATAAAGATATACCCCATGCCTTAAACCCTTATCCTCCCTTAGTTTATTATTTATTCCGCCTGAATCACTGATTTCAAGCAAAATGGGGAGAAAAACATTACTCAATGCAATTGACGCAGTACGGGCAACTCTTGAAGGGGTGTTTGGAACACAATAATGAATTACTCCATGTTTGGTAAATACAGGATCTGTTTGAGTTTTGCATTCCGATGTTTCTACACAACCTCCCTGGTCAATGCTTAAATCAACGATTACAGAACCTTTTTTCATTCCTCTAACCATATCTTCAGTAATAAAATACCTGGGACCTTTATCGGCCAGGTGAAGGGCTCCAATCAGCACATCCGCAGATTTTAAAGCCTTTTTTACCACTCTTTGATGAAAAACAGAAGTGTGAAGCCGGTATCCCAGATTATTCTGAAGTCTTCTTAAGCGATGGACTGACTGGTCAAACACCTTAACGAATGCTCCAAGCCCCATTGCCGCTCTGACTGCATATTCGGCAGCTGTACCTGCCCCCAGAATTACCACTTCTGTAGGTGTGATTCCGGTAATACCTCCCAGCATCACTCCTTTTCCATCTCTTGTATTACTGAGGTATTCAGCAGCGATAAGGACAGAAGTATTTCCGGCTATTGAGCTCATGGAATGTGTAACCGGGTAGGTGTTATTATCATCCCGGATGGATTCCGTTGATATCGCGGTGATTTTTTTTCTTATCAAAGCTTCAAAAACAGCTTTTGTTTGCCTGGATAGATTCAGAGTCGAAACTAAAACCTGCTTGGGACGCATAATTTCTATTTCATCTATCCCCGGGGGATCCAGTTTCAACAAGAGATCACTTTGAAAAACTTCAGCCTTATTATCCAGTATGATTCCTCCCTTTTCACTATAGTCATTGTCTGAATAATTGGCCGCTTTTCCGGCTCCTTTTTCTAAAAATACCTCATGTCCGTTTCCGGTAAGGATTTCCACAGCTTCCGGAGTAAGCGAAACCCGGCTTTCGTTTTTTTGATTTTCTTTGGGGATTCCAATACTTAATCTACTATGCTTTTTTCCTGTCTCAAGCATTTCTTCCTGCGGTAAAAGGTAATTTCCTGGTATGGAAAATCGACTTTCAGGTTTACCGGGTATACTCATCTTTTTATCATTTATGAAGGTTCACTAAAATAACATAAATAGCTCAACTTGTCAAGAAATGATCTTTCTATAAATAAACTATACGGGAACCGTCATTTTTTATGGTGAGTTTTACCTTTTTAGTATTTTTGGGCAGTAACTCTTCTGCCTTTTCAGGCCATTCAATAAAACAAAGGTTTCCGCTGTAAAAGTAATCCTCATAGCCCAGGTCAAATAATTCGGATAAATCCTCAATCCTGTAGAGATCAAAATGATAGACAGGACCTTTTATCTGCGAAAAATATTCATATACCAGCGCAAAAGTAGGACTGCTGACATTATCCCTTACCTGAAGCTGTTTGCATATTGCTTTTATAAATGTGGTTTTTCCGGCACCCATTTCTCCATAAAAAGCATAAACGGATGATTCGTCCATTAGCCTGACAAATTTTGCTGCGGCTAAATCAATTTTACTTTCATCTGGAATAAGTATTTCATTCATCTCTATAAACTAAGGGAAATAAGGGGAATAATCATTTCTTCCATAGACACTCCTCCATGTTGAATTGTATTTTTAAAGTAATTTACAAAGTGATTATAGTTATTTGGGTAAACCAGGAACCCATCTTCAATAGCAAAGATAAAACTGGAAGAAAGATTAGACTTGGGCAGATGTATTAATTCCGGATCTTTAATTTCATAAACCTGGGAAGAATTATAATTCAGATTTCTCCCGGATTTATACCTTAAATTCGTAGAAGTTTTTTTATCACCTACCACTTTTACGGGTTTATCAACTCTTATAGAACCATGATCCGTTGTAAGTATAAGCTTTACTCCTTCTCCGGAAAGTTGCTTTAACAATTCCAACAAATAGGAGTGATGGAACCATGAAGCTGTTAGGGAACGGTATGCAGATTCATTATTTGCCAGCTCTCTTATCATATCCATTTCTGTCCTTGCATGTGAGAGCATATCCACGAAATTGTATATAATCACATTGAGATCATAATTTAACAGGTCCTTGTAAGAATCAACCAGTTTTTTCCCTTTTTTCTGGTTGCTGACCTTCTCATAATGATAGGAATACTTTAAACCCGATCTTTGCATCTGTGTATTCAATAGTTCCTTTTCATGCAGGTTTTTCCCAACATCCTCATCATCAAAAACCCACAAATCAGGATATAACTGATTAATTTCCAATGGCATAAGTCCTGCAAACATGGCGTTTCTTGAATATTGGGTTGCCGTCGGAAGGATACTGCAGAAAAGCTCCTCAAAGAAGGTGGAATGAATGAAATTGTGGAAAGAATGAAAATGCGGGTACAGCGCTTTGCCGATGAGGAACTGGCTGATGAAGAAGAACATCGGGTTCCA
>CBDUPM010000259.1:0-4711 GCA_965369105.1 uncultured Bacteroidales bacterium
GGTAGTTTCTCATAAAGCGCTCATCGAAGAAGAACTTGAAGCTCAGAAAAAAGAAATTATTGCTAAACTTGAAAAAGGACAGGTACTTGAAGGTGCTGTTAAGAATATTACTTCTTATGGAGTATTTATTGATTTGGGTGGCGTTGACGGACTGATCCATATTACCGACCTTTCATGGGGACGTGTAAATCATCCTGAAGAAATCGTTCAGTTGGATCAAAAACTCAATGTGGTAATTCTTGATTTTGATGATGATAAAAAACGTATCGCCCTTGGTCTTAAACAACTTTCATCCCATCCATGGGATTCACTTGATGAAAAACTTGCAGTGGGTGACAAGGTGAAAGGTAAAGTTGTGGTTATGGCCGATTACGGTGCATTTGTTGAAATTGCTCCTGGTGTGGAAGGCCTGATTCACGTTTCAGAAATGTCATGGTCGCAGCATCTCAGATCGGCGCAGGAATTCCTGAATGTAGGAGACGAAGTGGAAGCAACTATTCTGACTCTCGACAGGGAAGAAAGAAAAATGTCCCTCGGAATGAAACAACTCAGGGAAGATCCATGGGAAAAAATCGAAGAAAAATACGCGGTTGGTACAAAGCATTCAGCCAAAGTACGGAACTTCACTAACTTCGGTATTTTTGTTGAAATAGAAGAAGGTGTTGACGGACTTATACATATTTCAGACTTGTCATGGACGAAGAAAATTAAGCATCCCGCTGAATTTACAAACATCGGTGATGAAATTGAAGTTTCAGTTTTGGAAATTGATAAGGAAAACAGAAGACTTAGCCTTGGACATAAACAACTGGAAGAAAATCCATGGGATGTATTTGAAACTGTATTTAACGTAGGTTCTATCCACGAGGGTACCATTATTGACCTAAGCGAAAAAGGTGCAGTGGTTGCGCTTCCTTATGGTGTGGAAGGTTTTTCTACACCCAAACATCTGACCAAAGAAAACGGTAGTATGCCAAAAGCTGATGAGAAACTTGATTTCAAAGTAATCGAATTTTCAAAATCAGCCAAAAAGATCATCGTTTCACACAGCAGAGTTTTTGAAGATGAGCAAAAGTCCAAAACAGATACCTCCAAAAAGGCGACTGATACGGCTGTAAAGTCTACTCAGAAGAAAATGAGACAAAATCTTGAAAAAACTACATTGGGTGATATCACTGATTTAGCGGCACTTAAGTCAGAAATGGAAGAGAATGAGAAGAAAAATGCTGAAAATGACAAGGAAAATAATTAAATTAGCTTTGTAAAATAAAATTTCAGCACTATGGAGTTTAAAATCGATAAACTAGAAAATCATACTTTAATAAAAGTATTAGAAGAAAAATTAGATACCCATATCGCTCCCACTTTAAAGTCGGAACTGGTATTAGTATCGGGTAATGGAGAAAAAAACATTATTCTTGATCTTCAAAATTGCAGATATTGTGATTCTTCAGGTCTCAGCGCCATACTGGTAGCAAACAGGCTATGTAAGAATGCCAATGGAACTTTTGTTTTAACTGGTTTAAACGATGCGGTTG
The DNA here is from genome assembly GCA_965369105.1 of uncultured Bacteroidales bacterium. Lineage (GTDB taxonomy): Bacteria > Bacteroidota > Bacteroidia > Bacteroidales > JAGLSB01. The sequence continues at coordinate 1,539 of CBDUPM010000259.1, forward strand.
AACGCTTGATTACCATTTCTCAACTGGATACAGTTTTAAATATAACCAACACGGTTGAGGAAGCAGCTGGAATGATTTCAAAAGCATAATATTATTTGTATATAAATTTTGACTTTTAAGCTGACAATACTGGGTAGCAGCTCTGCTCTGCCCACCGCAAAAAGATTTCCTGCCGCTCATTTACTGAATGTAAATGAGCGGTTTTTTTTAATAGACTGTGGGGAAGGTACGCAGATCCAGTTAAGAAAATACAAACTGAGTTTTTCAAAAATTAACCAGATTTTTATCAGTCATAACCATGGGGATCATGTTTTTGGACTTCCCGGCCTTCTATCCAGTATGCATCTTCTTGGAAGAAAATCCAAACTTCAGATTTTCGGTCCTGAATCAGTTAAAAAATACCTGGACTTATTCCGGGAAACCTACGGATCAGAAATTGATTACAGAATTGAGTTTATTCCGGTGGGTCACCGTCAAAAGCATCTCATTTATGAAGACAGGAAACTGGAAGTATTTGCCATCCCGCTGAAACACAGGATTCCTTCCACCGGATTTCTTTTTAAAGAAAAAGAAGCGGATCTGAATATCAGGAAAGAAGCTTTGGAAAAGTTTAAACCCGGGATAGAACAGATGGCAAAGATTAAGCAGGGAGAGGATCTTCAATTATCTGAAAAAGTCATTATTTCTAACCAAGACCTGACAAAACCTCCCTATAAAAGAAGGTCTTTTGCCTATATATCAGATACCGTATACACGGAGAAAATCTGTGAGCATATTGAAGGTGTCGACCTGCTTTACCATGAAGCAACCTTTGCAGAAAAAGATAAATTACTGGCTAAAAAGACGTTTCACTCAACTGCCGGCCAGGCTGGCAGGATTGCAAAAAAAGCAGCTGCCAAAAAATTAATTTTAGGCCATTTCTCTTCCCGTTATAAAAATTTGAATGTTTTGCTGGATGAAGCAAAGGAATATTTTGAAAATACCATCCTGGCTACGGATGGAGATAATTTTGAATTATTGAGGGAAAGAGAGACAGATTCTCCTGATAATTCAGAATAGATTGCTAATTTTATGCCTTTAATTTAAAAGCCCTGATGTGGAAGAGAAAATTTTAATTCTTGATTTTGGATCTCAGTATACTCAACTGATTGCCAGGAGAGTACGTGAATTGAATGTGTATTGTGAAATTTATCCCTATAATCATTTTCCGGAACCTGATGCTTCGGTAAGGGGAATAATACTCTCCGGATCTCCTTATTCCGTCAGGGATAAAGGTGCCCCCATCCCGGATATTGACAGGTTTAGAGGGAAAATCCCGATATTGGGTATTTGCTACGGTGCACAATTTCTGGCCCAACATTCCGGGGGAGAGGTATTGCCTGCTAAAACCCGTGAATATGGAAGAGCCCGATTGAATTATATTGATCATCAAAATCCCCTGACCTCAAAATTATCAGAAAAAACACAGGTTTGGATGAGCCATGGAGATACCATCGTTTCGCTGCCTGAAAACTTTAAGGTAATTTCAAGTACAGAAGATATAAAAGTAGGTGCTTTTGCGATTGAGAATGAACATACCTACGGACTTCAGTTTCATCCGGAAGTTTATCACTCCACAGAGGGAAGTAAAATAATAGGCAATTTTCTGAAAGATATATGTGAATGCCATTCGGAGTGGACACCGGAATCTTTTATTGACAGCACGATCAGGGAATTAAAGGAAAAAATAAAGGATGAGAAAGTTGTGCTGGGACTGAGCGGGGGAGTTGATTCCAGTGTTGCCGCCACATTGCTAAACAGGGCTATCGGTAAGCAGCTGGTTTGTATTTTTGTTGATAATGGATTACTCCGGAAAAATGAATTTGAACAGGTTCTTGAATCTTATAAGGATCAGGGCCTGAATGTTATAGGTGTCGATGCGGGGGAGAAGTTTTTAACTGATCTCAAAGGGATCAAAGATCCGGAGTTAAAAAGGAAAAGCATAGGTAAGAACTTTATTGAAGTTTTTGATCAGGAAGCCCATAAGTTGACCGGGATTAGCTGGTTGGGACAAGGGACGATTTATCCGGATGTGATAGAATCCGTATCCGTAAATGGTCCTTCGGCAACGATTAAGTCTCATCATAATGTGGGTGGATTGCCGGAGAAAATGAAACTGAAAATTGTGGAACCCCTGCGCTTACTTTTTAAGGATGAGGTAAGAAGGGTAGGAAAAGCTCTCGGGCTGCCAAAAGAATTGCTGGCAAGGCATCCTTTCCCCGGACCTGGTCTGGGAATCAGGATTTTAGGGGAGGTGACCGCAGAGAAAGTGAAAATGTTGCAGGAAGCGGATGCCATTTATATAAATACCATGAAAGAATTTGGCTTGTATGATGAAGTCTGGCAGGCCGCAACCATTCTTTTGCCTGTTCAATCGGTAGGAGTAATGGGAGACGAAAGGACCTATGAAAATTGTGTAGCCTTGCGGGCAGTGGGGTCCACGGATGGAATGACAGCCGATTGGTCACATTTACCCTATGAATTTCTGAGCAAGGTGTCCAGTGATATAATTAACAAAGTGAAAGGCATAAACAGGGTGGTTTATGATATCAGTTCCAAACCCCCGGCAACCATTGAATGGGAGTAAACTCTTCAGGCTTTAAATTGTTAATTGATTGGCCTGCTTTTTGAGGTAGTAATTCACGAAAGGCATGGGAATTATTAGCGTGTTTCCCATGATAAATATTAATTCTTATGATAAAAAAAATATTTCTGTCCGTCAGTTTTATATTCATACTGGGAGTAATTTCCTACGGACAAATTACAGAGCAATCATTAAAATTTGGAGAAGTTCTTGATAAAGTATCCAGATTTTATGTAGATACCGTTAACGAAAAGAAAATAGTGGATGATATGATCGTCAAGATGCTTCAGGATCTTGATCCTCATTCAGCCTATTTAAAAAAAGAGGAAGTATCCAATTCCCAGGAACAGCTGGATGGAGGTTTTGAAGGAATCGGAGTTTCCTTTAATATTTTAAAAGATACCATCTTTATTATCAACCCCATTTCCGGAGGGCCGTCAGAAAGAGTAGGGATTCGCCCCGGTGACCGTATCATTTATGTTGAAGGTGAGAATGTTGCAGGTGTGGGGATTACCAATAGTGATGTTCAGAAAAAACTGAAAGGACCTAA
>CBDUPM010000260.1:0-4663 GCA_965369105.1 uncultured Bacteroidales bacterium
ACAGGATGTTCTTGTTGCAGCAGTAAATGAGCTAAGAAATCAGTTTTGTATCGATTATTTTGGAAGAAATCTGAATGATCTGAATCCCCGAAGCTATACCGATGAAGCAATTTTAAACGGGGTCAGAAAAGTGTACAAAATGAATATTTCTGAAGCAGAACCAAAAAATATCGGAGGATTATAAAATGGGAAAATTTAGGAAAAAAAGTAATAAAGGTCCTCAGGCCATTAACACTTCATCCCTGCCTGATATTGTTTTTATGCTTCTCTTCTTCTTTATGGTATCAACTGTAATGAGGGAAACAACCCTGCAGGTGCAGGTTAAGGTACCTACTGCTACCGAGGTTAAAAAGATTGAGAAAAAATCTATTGTTAGCTATATCTATATTGGGAAACCCGTAAGAAGTATTGTTGATTTATACGGAACAGAACCTATGATCCAGCTGAATGAGAAACTAATCAATGAAACCGGTATTCCAACGGAACCTATTAAAGATTTCGTTCTTTTTGAAAGGGAAAAAATGGCAGAGCAAGACAGAAATCTGATGACCATCTCCCTTAGAATTGATGAAAAAATCAATATGGGGAAAGTAACAGATGTTAAACAAGCCTTGCGCTATGCGAATGCTCTGAAAATTAATTACTCTGCAAAGAGAAAGTATGATGAATAAAATCCTTTAGAGGATAATAAATATTAAATAACTTTTTCGTGATTATCCGCGATCTTTGTAGCCCAGGTTATGAGGATCGCGGTTTTTTTATGGCTTTTTGTACCACTCTTCCGAATGAACCCAAAAATGGATACCCGCACTGTGCAGATGGAATCGAATATAAATTACCTATATTTTTAATTGAAAATTGAGGGTCTTAATTACAAACCCATTTTATCAGATCTTATACTGTAATATATCCCCCAGAAAGAGACAAAAGCCGTAATTAAATAAAACATCAGACTTAAGGCCACGGAAATACTTTCACTAAGCCCCAGAAATTGAGCCCCGTAAAGGAAAGTTAATTCTCTTAATCCAATGCCTCCAATGGAAACGGGAAACATTGCAACTATGGATGAAAGAAGGAAAATAAATAAATACTCTGTGGTGGAGTCTTCACCTCCCAATGCGAGGAAAATCAGAAAGGCACATAATACCTGGAAGGATTGAACCAGGAAGGAAAGAACGCTGGTTTTTCCTAAAACCGGAACAAGGTATTCAGAGAATTTCTTAACCAGGAAGTAAAATATTATTCCCCCAAGAGGCATGGAAATCCATAGCCAGGATTTATAATGGAAATCAACTTTGAAACTTATAAAATAAGTCAGGATTACGGCCAGACAAACCAAAGCAAAAACTCCGTTTAAGCGGTCTACAAGAACTGACCAGAAAATCTTCCTCGACTTTATTCCTGTTTTTTTGTTTAGAATGTAAATTTTATATCCGTCCCCTCCAATTCCGCCCGGAAGGAATAGATTATAAAACATTCCAAGGATATAAAGTTTTAAATTTTGAATCTCATTTAATTGAATTTCAATTTTCCTGAAAAATTTGTTTAATCGAAAAGCAGCAATCCATTTTGAGATTACAAATGCCAAAACTGCCAGGAAAAGGTAAAAGGCTTTGGAATCCCTGTAAACCTGAAGGACAGTGTTAAATTCAATTTTTGAAAAAACGAATGACAGGGCCGCCAGGGATATTACAATTTTAAGAACAGTCTTGAAAATCTTTCCGGTTTTAGCTTTCACTTTTTACTATTCTTTTAATCCGGTAAGGGGTTTTATTCTGTGATTCATAGTAGGTTCTCATTAACAGTTCGGCAATAATACCTATGGTGATGAGTTGAAAACCGGCAATTAACAATAAAACTCCCAGAAGCAATAAGGGTTTCCCCCAGATATCATGTCCCAATAACTTCAGAACCAATAAGTACAGATTTATAATCACTCCGATGCCGGTTATAAGAATTCCCCAGGTACCAAATAAATGCATGGGTCTTTGCAGGTATTTTTTGAAGAATAACATTAACAACAAATCGGCAACAACCCTGAATGTTCTTCCTATTCCATATTTTGTTTTCCCAAACTGCCTGGGATGATGCTGAACCTCAATTTGAGTTATACTGGCACCATCAAAACTTGCCAGAACAGGGATGAAACGATGAAGTTCACCATAAAGTCCCAGGTTTTTTGCAATATCGCTCTTAAAAAGTTTAAGGGTGCAACCATAGTCCTTGATACTTACATTCGTGGTTTTCCGGATGATGGAATTAGCAATCCAGCTGGGAATTTTCCGCAAGAACATACCGTCTTTTCGATTTTTTCTCTCCCCAGCTACAATATCCCAGTCTTCTTTTTCCGCAAGCTTCAGCATACCGGGTATATCAGAGGGATCATTTTGCAAATCTCCATCCAGTAAGGCAATATATTCTCCCTGAGCTTCTTCAATCCCTGCGGCTAAAGCAGAGCTCTGACCGTAATTTTTTCTGAACTCTATCAGCTTTAATCCGGGATGTTTTTGTTCAAGAATGGTCCGGACCGTATTATCAGTTGATCCGTCATCAACGTATATAATTTCGTAATCAATGCTTTTAAGTGAAGTGCTGATTTTTTCAATCAGGGGTTTTATATTGAGTTCTTCATTGTAGACGCAAACGACTACTGATAATTTCTTCATTATCAATACAGATTAAGTTTTTTGGAATCCATGCAAAGATAGAAAAAGGAATTTAATCCTCAATGTAAGCATTTCAGTGTAGGAAATCAGAATTGTTGACAATTGGAATTCATGGGTCTTCTTTCTAAGCCTTTCAAAAAGAACTCATTGAGCCTAAAGAGCGTTTAAAATGATGATGCAAATCATCTGGGGAAGGTGATATATATCAACAATACCAGGTACTTTGATTCGGCTTTCTTTGCTATTTTTAAAATCCCGGGAAACAAAACAGACAGGCAAAAATAATTGACGGCAATGGAAGTGAAGATTTACGATAAAGATGGAAATGTTATAGCAACGGATTCCAATACAGAGGGAAATAAGTCGCAGGGACACTATGATATTGATCTTTCCGATCAGAAAAAAAGTTTGCAGTTTGTAAAAAACAGTTCAAAAAATAATTCTCCCAAAAAGAAACTCTGATAATCTTTCCGTGATGCATGGCTGAGTCACAGAAACACGGGTTCGCAATTGCGGACCTGTGTTTCACTTTGATATTTACCTGCTAAATTCTGTACAGGATTAAAACTCCGGATTTTTATAAGGGGTGATTTAGATCACCATTCGCGGGTGATACATATCATTGATTATCAGTGATGCATATCATTGTGATAATATGATATCAACATGTTTTTAACATAATTTTGATTATGATTGTTTTAGGAGAGTTTTAATCTGAAAATAAAATTGAAATACAAAACATAATAAATGCCACTATATGGAAATTAAAATTTTTGACACGCAGGGTAAAATGGTAGCTGAAAGGCATTATTTTCCACAAGGGAAAAAGGTTCAGTCAGAGTTCTTATTATTGGAAAATGAACCCGGAGTTTATATCGTAAATGTTATTGTTGATGATATTGTTAAGACAAGAAAGATTCGGTTAAAGTAAAAAGGGCATAGGATTTGCAAAAAAAAGAGGGAGAATCGGTTTCGGGGCTCCCTTTTTTCTTTTTTAAGCCCGGTGTTTGTTTTATCAATTGTCTAAAGCTTTTTTATTAGTTTTTCAAGGTTTCGTGATACGTCCTCCAACCGGCTAAAATGATCGAGGTAAGCAAACTCATCAATCTGATTTTTGGCTTTCAATAAGTCAAACAAAGCTATGCATTCATATACCCTTGCCAGTGCCTTTTCCAGGTAATCCATCTTTCCGGAAGGCTCAGAGGTTGATTCGGTCCCAGCTATATTCAATATAATGTCCAGACACGAATTTTGTAATCTTTCACTAATGTCAGGATCAAAACTTCTTTGATTCAGGAATTCTTTAATTAACAGATAATTTTCTTTTGATTTCTGATAAACCTGGAGTTTCTGGAAGCTTAACATAAGCCGGGAGTTTAAAAGATTGGTTTTAAAGATATAAAAATACACATCTAAGCTAATTTTTCAACCTGAATCAGAATAATAAAAAAAGTGAAAGCTTCCACTCTCACTCTCACTCTGTATTTGTGACCCCACCGGGATTCGAACCCAGATCGCAAGAACCGGAATCTTGTATTCTATCCGTTGAACTATGGGGCCGGTTAAAAATCAAGGGCCAAATTTAAGGATTATTTTAATTAGAATGGAATAAAAAAGGCAGGTTATTGGCTTTCAAAAATTTATTCATGGCAGTTGGAAACATTCAAAAAGTGTTTTTTCTGTAATAAAATACAATTTTCTCTGTTATCCGGATTGGAAAAAGTACAAACAGGTCATTATGAGCCATATGTTCACTATTGAGTAAAAAATGAAATAATATGGTAATTAATTTCAGATAAACCGGACAGGAATGAAATACATTTACTTAATAAATAGTTCAGCAAAATATAGCAGAAATTTCGGGCAGAATGATACAGGAGACATTAATTTCTGACATTGCCTGAAATTATTCTTTGACAGATTTTTTAAGCTATTGAAATTAAAGCAGGTAATGGTTCAGTCAGAATTGTATTAAAAATAGCTGAATTCAGTAAATT
>CBDUPM010000261.1:0-4656 GCA_965369105.1 uncultured Bacteroidales bacterium
GTAAAATAATTTCCATGTGCCCTGCTGTGAAGTCCGTACTCACCATTTCCTGAATTCCCAATTACGGTATAAGGACCATATACATTTTCAGAGATAGCATAATGTGATCCTGCTGAGAGATAATAAATACCATTGCGTTTATGCAGGTTTGGCTTATCATTGGCTTGCATCACATCAATTACATTCTCGAGAAGGATTTCCTTTGGGTTTTCAGCTAAAGACACCATATCTTCACTAAGCCTGGCGATATACCAGTTTAAGTCTTTGCTATCATTCCTGTAATGTCCAAAAACGATATAAGCATTATCATCTTCATCAACCATTACTGTGGGATCATACTCTTTGGTTGAAGTCAAATCTACATCCAACAGTGGCTTTCCCAAAGCATCAATATAAGGTCCTCCCGGTTTATCGGAAACCATTACCCCGGTGTTTTTATTTCCATTGGAGAAATAAAAATAATATTTGCCATTTTTAGTTGCTGTTTCGGTAGCCCAGCACAGGTTTGACTCTCCCATATATGTCTCTGCTGGATAAATATACCGTTCCAGTTTCCATTTGACCAAATCATCAGAGGACCAGATTTGCCAGTCCGGCATATCAAATGCTTTGGCTTGTTTATCTGCATCCCGGGTAGTAAATAAATAAGCTTTATCATCAAAGATATAACAGTGAGGATCAGCCATTCCAAAATCAGGCATAATAGGGTTTTGCCCTGTCAAGCCCGTGTTGAACAAAATCACAAAAAGTATAATAGAAAAGATATAGTTTTTCATATTTTTTTTTTAATCCGAAATATAAACTTACCTGCCTTTAAGCATTGAAATACCAGAGGAACTTTAGCTGATAATTAACTATAATTCGGGATAATTGACTTTAAAAGGAATTTACTTTTATCAAAATAGTATTCGTTCCCGGATTTAATCTAAAGTTTCCAAATAAAGGATTTTCTGTTTTTCCGTTGATCTTTATTTCATCTTCTGAAGAATAATTCACTCTGAATTCACCTGCCATATTACCTGGTAATTCGATGGTGTATTCTGTTAATCGTGGTCCTTTTTTCTGATAACTTGCTATTATTTGTCCTTTAATAGTTGGCATCACTATTGAGCTGTTTTTAAGATTTCCCATTTGGGGTTCGATGCTTACTATTCCAAATCCGGGAGTTTGTGGATTGATTCCCCACATTCCACGAGGTATGATATTACCCGGAACTGCTCCCCAGGCATGGTTCCAATCGCCATTGACCTTATACTTCATATCCCAGGCCTCGAGGGTAATGGTTGAACCAATTTTTATCATATTATACCAGCTACGATCATGTGTTGCTGACATTAATTCGTGCGCATAGTCAGCCTCACCTGCTTTGTAAAGGGCTTCCATTAAATATTGAGCACCATAAACACTGCAGGCCATTCCTCTCGATTTCACGTGATCTGTTACACTTTCCATTCGCGATTCGGGTACCACATCAAAGGCAATTAAAACCATATTCGAATGCAGGGAGCCATGGTCTGTTCCAATACCATCCACATAATATCCTTTTTCTTCATTGAATAATTGCTCGTTAATCGACTTTTTTACCTTTGCTGCTTTTAATTCAAAATCCAGGGATTCATACGGTTTATCCAGGAGTCTTGCAAACTCTGCCATAATTACCATATTATGGTAATAAAAAGCGTTTACAACCGTGTTTATGCGGGTGAAAACAAATCCATCCCTTTCTCCTTTTTGGTACTTCTGAATACCTCCAAAATTATTTGATTCGGGAGGCCAGTCAACAATATCTCTCAGGCGTTTGGTTGTATCAGGAAAGCCCAGACTCAACATTAATTCTCCGTTATGATTGGGTGATTCAGTACTAATAAAACCATCCTCAACTTCAAGTGCCATCAATGTTTTTGCCTTTAACTTCTCATAATATTTTTCAATAATTTCTGTATTTCCGGAAAACATATAATCCTGGTATATCATCATAGCAACATGTAATTGCCATTCGGTAGGCCAGGTAGGTTTGCTCATAAAGAAATATTCGATGGTTTTACGGGCTATGGCATATTCATTATCTGTACAATAATGGCTCAGCTGCTGGAGGTAGGCATCCGCTTCATAGGGTATCCTCTCACGTTCTCCATCCACGTAATAGCCAGCAAATGTTGTAGCTTTCATGGAATATTTACAAAGGTCCCAAACCTGGTTTAAAATTGTATCCGAACTTGAAAAGGAACTGGTGTTGTAATCGAAATAATTGAAATATGCTATTTGAGTGACCCGGGAAGGATTGAAATCCTTTCCTGCACCCAATACTTCGGCATAACGAAACGGGATGATAACAGGAAATGAATCGGGCAAAGCAATGGCCAGTTCATTGGTGTTTCTGACATCCGGAACTAATTCAATCTGATAAAAATCTTTATCTGGAGTAACCTGAACCTGCAATTCCTGGTAGCGGATGGTTCCACCGGGAATTGAATCTATCCTTCCGTCCAATAATTTTTCTCCTACTCTTATGGTTAGGAGTTCAGTTTGCTGTGATTGATAATTGAACCGGAGTGTTCCAAAAGCAGCCTTTCCAAAATCAATAAAATACCCATTCTCTATTTCTTTTACACGAACAGGTTCAATACTTTCAATCTGAAAGAAGTTTTGAGTGGATATATCCCCATCAAATGAACCCGTTCTGAATTTTTGAACCTCAGAATATTCTGAGATTCGATTATCTCCGTCAAAGATTCTGACTTTCCAAAAATATTCTGTATCCGGCAGCAGCGACTTGCCTTTATACTCTACTCTTACCGACTCATTGCTTCTGGTGTTCCCGCTATCCCACATATCTCCAATATTTTTATTAATCAGGTCGTTAGAAGAAGATACCAGTATCTGGTAAGCTTTTTGAAGTACTGCTACAGATGGGACTTTCCAGCTAAATTCGGGTCTCGGATCAACAATTCTCACTTTTGAAGGTTCCCGAATGGTTTCAATGCTTAATCCCACAGGGGTACCAGAGAAGGGGTCGGCAAACTTTTGTCCCAACTCATCATTTTTCCTCCTGAATTCCTCTAAAACTTGTTTATACTTTTCTTTAGATGCCAGGTTCTTTGTCTCTTTTGGATCTTTCTTCAGATTGTAGAGCTCTTCATAGCTTTTATTGTTTATGTAGCGTAGATATTTCCATTCATTTGTTCTTACTCCTTCACTTGGTGGAATATTTTCAAACTCCCAGAGATGCTCAACCAAAACTGTATCCCGATCCATCGAATTCTTTCCCCCTGAAACAACCGGAAGCAGGCTCTTACCCTGGTAGGTATCAGGTATCGAAACTCCGGCTATATCCAGTATTGTGGAGGGTATATCGATATTCAGTGCCATATCCTCTATGTCCATATGCTTATTTATACCCGGATGGTATATAATTAAAGGAACCCGGACAGAATTATCATACATCAGCCATTTTCCGGCAATCTGACGCTCCCCCAAAAACTGTCCATTATCTCCCATTAATATTATTACCGTATTCTCAGCCTGTCCGGTTTCCTCCAGTTTTTTCCGGATTTTCGCAATTTCCAGGTCTATTCCATAAATCATCCGGTAATAGCCTTTTACACTGTGCTGATATTTTTCCGGTGTATCATATCGCCATCCCCACCGAAGCCTGTTGAATCCTTCCCGCACAGGTAATGGCAATCTGTTAAAATATTTATCATCCGATATTTCAGCTTCAGGCATATCCTGATCATTATATAATTTTCCAGGTTCCTCCTGCCAGAAATATTGTTCGGGGGCGCCATCATGCGCATGTGGGGCACTGAAACTCAAAGAAAGACAAAATGGTTTGTCAGTTGGAGCCATATCAATAAAGTCCATTGCCTTCTGCCCGGTGTATCTTGTCAGGTGAACGGTCTCTTCACCCAGTTTTTTATAATAATATCCCCTGTAGTCTTTATAACTGTTATTTCTGTCATAGATCTCTGCAACATCAAACATTTTCTCCTTCTCAGAATAGTTAACTCCAAACTTTCCGTAGAAGCCGGTATAATAACCAGCATCTTTTAATAAATAGGGATAGGCTTTATCCATAAATTCACCCCGGATATCTCCGGTTTGAAAAGTGTACCGGTGTGTCCTTTCATGTAAGCCTGTAAGGATGCTGGCACGACTTGCTGAGCAGATAGGGGTTGTGACAAGTGCATTAGAAAAATACACTCCTTCTTCTGCCAGTTTATCCATTTCAGGGGTTTGAATATTCTTATTTCCCGCGTATCCTAAAGCACTCCATCTCTGATCGTCGGTTAAAATGAAAATAACATTTGGTTTCTTGCTTATCTTGTCGTCATCTCTTTCCACTTTCTGAGGAGCCTGTGGCTGTGCCATTGATAACAATGGGATATTTAAAAAGAGGAGCTTGTAATATATACTTTTCATTACTGATTTCTTTATGATGAAAATAAAATCTTACTATTTCAATAAATTAAACTTAAATTCAATACTATTCCATATAAAACACTTCTTCCAATTCAACAGAAACCGGAGAGTTATCCGGATTTGTTCTCATCAGGTCAGCCATATAAGCCCACCATTTCCTGACGATCTCTGTTTTACCGAGGTCTTGTGAGCCTGATTCTCCTGTTAATCTCTGAAATGCAAAAAGTGTATCGG
>CBDUPM010000262.1:0-4645 GCA_965369105.1 uncultured Bacteroidales bacterium
CTGGGACGATCAGCTTATTAAATCAGGACCCACCAACCGGATTATTTATCCAAATCCCTTGTCTCTTAATTCAGGAGTCTACAGGGTAGATGTAAACGGAGGTTGCGGTACGATTTCTTCAGATGATATTAATGTCACTATTCATCCTCTGACAGAAATTCTGAGCGAATCCAATATCCAGACGGTTAGTTATGGAAATCCGTCATCGATTGAAATAACAGCTGAAGGACATGATTTGCAATATAAATGGTACCAGAATGATGTAGAATTAGTGACCGAAACTCTTCCCATTATTAATTATCCGGCTGTTGATGCTACCGGTTCGGGAACCTACAGGGTTGTGGTTAGCGGGACCTGCGGAGAAGAAACAAGCAGGAATATGTATCTTTTTACCAGTAAAAATGCCTCAAGTTCCAATGAAATCTCCAATGTCTGGCCTCAGTTAAGCAATGGGACTGTAAATATTGCCTTGCGGGATGCGCGGGAATATAATATCAGAATTTACAATCTAAGCGGGCTTCTGCTGGATGAAATTACAAATAGAAAATATCAAACCCTTATTGATCTTTCGAAATATTCTGATACCATGTTCATTATACAGCTATATGGTAAAGAAATAGATGAGGTATACCGGGTTGTTTTGATAGCTAATAAATAGCTCCGTTGAAAGCTTTTAGTAAGCCTGATTTCTTTTTTTAATACCTGGGATCTTCCCGGATATTGAGTCTCGCCATTTTTTCAACTTCAATGCTGGGAAAGCCGAATTCTTCCACAACTTTCCCCAAAACCAAATAGACACCATATCCCCTGAAAGGATATTTTTTTAAGCTGTCCGGGAAATTCACCGTGTCAAAAAACTCTCCCTCTGCATCGAGAAAGGCTCCGAAATGCATATGTTCTTTTTTGACGGTATAAACATTTTTAAGGGAAGCCAATTGTCCAACCATTTTCACTTTCTTTCCAATATTATTGACGAGATCCCGGGCCATTATTTCTCCCCGGAATTTTGTTTTAAGCAGGTCAAAATGACTCAGGCTCACAGGAAATCCCAATAGTTCAATTTCATCATAAGCATCTTCAATTTTATCCTGCACAAGAACCGGTAAGCTGAATTCCCTTGCTCTAATCCCAAACAGCTCTATGGAAACTGCTTCTGGTTTCTTTTTCCCGATAAGCATGTGGGCTTCCCAGAGCAATTCTTTTTTACTTTTACCAGTGAAACGAAGAGCGTCAATACGTATCAGGATTACCATCTGCTCCCTCCCCGGTTTTACACGATTAATGAAATCTTCGAGGCTTTGAAAAGCTCCGTTTTCATCTCTTTCCTCCAGAATCCGGTTTATGATGCGTCTCTCCAGGTTTTGAACATGAACAAAACCAATATAAATATCACTTCCTTTAATATTGGTATTATAATCGCTTTCATTCGCGCAGGGAAGGAGTATATTCGCACCACCACGACGGGCTTCATTAAAATATACCCAACTCCGGTAAAATCCCCCGAAATTATTAATCACCGCTACCATGAACTCTTTTGGGTAATGGGCTTTAAGAAAAAGACTCTGAAAGCTTTCAACGGCATAAGAGGCTGAATGAGCTTTCGAAAAAGAATAGCCGGCAAAAGAACTTATTTGTCTCCAGACTTCATTTGTCAGATTATCCGGGTAACCAAACATCCGGCAGTTGTCAAAGAACTTCTGTTCAATGCGGTCAAGCTCTTTACGGGAGCGGTATTTCCCACTCATAGCTCTCCTCAGTACGTCAGAATCGGCCAGGTCAAGTCCTGCAAAATGATGACATACTTTGATTACATCCTCCTGGTACACCATTACTCCGTAGGTTTCTTCCAATTGCTGTTTCATCACAGGGTGAAGATACTCGAAGCTCTCAGGATCGTGAAAGCGCCGGATGTATTCTTTCATCATTCCGGACTTTGCCACACCCGGCCTTATTATTGAACTTGCCGCCACCAGGCTGATGTAATTATTGCAACGGAGCTTTTTCAGAAGGCCTCTCATCGCCGGGCTTTCAATATAGAAGCAGCCGTTCGTTTCCCCTTCTTTAAGCTGATATTTTACTTTTGGATCTTCTTTGAACTCCTGTACCTTGTGAACATCAACACTAATCCCTTGATTTGCTTCAACGATTTTCGCTGCATCGCCAATATGACCTATTCCCCTTTGACTTAATATATCAAGTTTTTCAAAGCCAATATCCTCTGCAACATACATATCCCACTGGGTAGTCGGAAATCCTTTTGGAGGCATGTCTAATGCCACATAATTGGTTATGGGTTCTTCTGAGATCAATATGCCGCCGGCATGAACACTTCTCAGGTTTGGAAAATCGACAATGCGATGCCCAATAGCATAGATCCTGTCAATGATTTCGCCTTTATTCATCGGGTGGGCAGGATCGTTCACCAGCCGGTCAATTTCGTCTTTGGGCAATCCATGAACCTTTCCTAACTCACGGAATATGGACCTTCCCTTAAAAGTTGACATGGTTCCAATGAAAGCGGTATGGCGTTTCCCATACCTTTTAAAAATATAATCAAGGATATCATCTCTTTCCTTCCAGGAATAATCAATATCAAAGTCAGGAGGACTGGTTCTTTTGGGATTAATAAAGCGTTCAAAATACAGATCCAGTTCAATAGGGTCCACATTGGTTATTTTCAGACAGTAAGCTACCACTGAATTGGCTCCGCTTCCCCTGCCAACGTGGTAGTAGCCCCTCGACATAGAATAGCGAATCACGTCCCAGGTAATAAGAAAATATGAAGAAAATCCCAGATTATCAATGATTTCCAATTCATGCTTCACTCTTTTTTCAGCTTCTTTGTTATTCTTCCCGTAGCGATACAGCATACCTTCATTGGCCAGTTTTTCAAGAAGGATACGATCATCATACCTGCTGCTGGTAAATACCTGTTTGTTTTTTATCGTTTTAAAGTCAAAATTAATGTAACAGGAATCAAGAAGTCTTTCGGTGTTTCGGATAATCTGAGGGTAATCTTCATAGGCACAAATCAAAAGATCGGCCGGAATCATGATATCCCTGTCGGTTGCCAGGTTTTCCGGGCTCAGTTTAGAGAGCAGGGTATTGTGATCTATTGCTCTGAGGTGGATATGAACCTCAAAATCGTTCCGGTTTGCAAGCGAAACGGGTTGCCAGATAATTAGCTTTTCCTGTTTTTTCCTGAAACGGGAAGATATCAGTTTATTAATATCACCAGGTCGCAAGCCTGCATATTCGTTGTCTTTTAGTTGCTCTGGACACTTGTTCCACGGATAAATTACAAATACATCTGAAAATTCAGGCGCCAGGTCAGGAAAATCTTCCTTATTCTCATTATGCCAGGAAAGAAATTCATTTAACTCTGCAAAACCTTTATTGTTTTTTGCGATCCCTGTGTACAGCTGATGGTCTCCATTCCTGAATTCGATCCCGGCAATAGGGTGGAGGCCGTTTTCATTGCACAGGCGAACAAAGTCAATGATTCCTGTAGAACAATTGATATCCGTCAGGGCAAGGGCACGGACACCGTTCATTTTCGCCTGTTCTACAATCTGTTCGGGCGACATTGTGCCATATCTCAGGCTGTAATATGAGTGGACGTTGAGGTACATATTTTAAAGAGTGCTTAGAGTTTGGAGTGACTAAAGTTTTCACTGGTAATTATGGGCGTTATCACCCCGAAATACCGGAACTAATTCAACTTATAATTTTGATTTCTTCGTCTGCCTCATGGCAATTTAGCACATTAGCACATTAGCAATTTAGCACATTACTACCTCCCTCCATAACTCAGCCTTACCTTCCTTTGTAAGTCTGAAACATCAGTGCTTTTCATAACTTCATCTGTTTTCTTTTCTTGTTTGTTTTTATCTTCTTTGGCGGATAAAGATTTCTGTCCGACAGCTCTCCCTATCGCATCCCTTCCGTAACGATTCCTCAGTTTATCCATTGCCAGGTAAAGGTTTACCATTTCAGGAGTATCCTCGAACATATCTAACTGCTGCACGCCCTGTACCATATGTGTGAAGCGCACACCAATCAGCCGGATAAGCATACGTCTCTGATAGAGTTTCTCAAACAGCTCTTTCGCTACCGGGATTAAAACATGGTCAAAAGAAGTGTACTGGATTCTTTTCTGCAGACTGTGAGTGTCAAAATTTGAATACCTTATCTTAACCGTAATGCAGGAAGTGAGTCTTTTCTTTTTTCTCAACTCATAACTGATCTTTTCCACCATAGCTGCCAGCAATTCTCTCAGATACTTAACATCTGTCGTATCCTTTTCAAAAGTTCTTTCTGTACTGATAGATTTACGCTCTGAATATCTTACTACAGGTGAATGATCTATCCCCCTGGCCCGTTTCCAGATTACAATGCCATTCTTTCCCAGCAGATTTTCCATCATTTCCTGCGGAATCTGGCTCAGCGTACCTATGGTTACAACCCCCATCGAGCGTAAAAGCTGGAACGTCTGCTTTCCAATCATAGGGATTTTACGAATCGATAAGGGATTTAGAAAATTCTGCACCATTGGCAGATTAACCTCCCTCTCTCCATTTGGTTTTGCTTCACCTGTTGCAATCTTACTGACCGTCTTATTCACCGATAAGCCAAATGAGATGGG
>CBDUPM010000263.1:0-4628 GCA_965369105.1 uncultured Bacteroidales bacterium
TCGGAGTTTGATTGGTAATTCAGAACGAATAAAAATAAAGCCGGATTTTCTCCTTATTTTCCCATTTTAACATTTCTGACATTCTCAATTTTTATATTTACAGGATGAATTTTGAGGCATTGATTATTGGTATAATTTCATTTGTGACCATAGGCATATTCCATCCCGTGGTTGTGAAACTGGAGTATCATTTTGGTAAAGAAATATGGTGGGCAGTTTTCTTCCCGGGGCTTGGATTATTGCTGACTTCCCTTTTTATTTCAGGATATATCTCATTGATACTGGGGGTAATAGCCTTTGGATGCTTTTGGACTACTGTGGAATTATTTTTTCAGCATAAAAGAGTATTAAAGGGACAGGCAAAACGGAATCCAAAGAGAAAATATCATGAATGATGTACTGGTAAATTTTCTGAATCTTGAACTGAATCTGTCCGGTTTAATAGTTGGAGGGGCTAGTTTTCTTATAATTATTTTTGGGAGGTGGGCTTGCATTGCCGGAGAGTATTATTTCTCGAAAAGAATATGGATTTTATTCCTGGTGACAGGAATTTTGACTCTTTTCATTTCATTGCTATTAAAAAACATGGTTATAGCATCAGTTTTAAGTATCTTTGGCCTGACGATGCTTTGGGGCATTCATGAAGTAATTGAACAGGAGGAAAGAGTGCAGAAAGGATGGTTTCCTGAAAACCCTAAAAAAGTAAAAAAGTAATTATGATATTTGGTTTTTTTACAAGTATTATTCCATATTTAATCGCCGGAGGGATTTATTTAATTTACCTGGTTCTTTCGTTTATGCAACCCGCTGTGGATACCATACCGGAAGAACATTTGCAAGCGGATGTAAAAGTTAAAATCACGGATGAAGTTCAGGAATTAACCGAACCTGAAAAAAGTTTTTACTATGAAGATTCCTTTCGAAAGGATGTCCGGCTAAGTCATAGTCCGAAGGCAGCCTTGTTCTTTGAATATATAAATCCATTTTACGATAGCTTAAGCAATAGTCCGCCTGATTACTCCATCCCCGGGCAATTTGTAAATACAATAAAAATACATTCGGGTTTATTTTTCCGCCCTCCTCCCATGTGTTAGGTTTTTTTAATCTTTAACACAATCTTTTAATCCTTAATATTTTTTCTACTATGTATAAAATAGCACTGCTATTTGCATTTATCAGTATTGGCGCAAATAATTTCGGACAAAGTTTTTTGATATCAACCGACAGCACAGATTTTCCACCTGTGGAACTTAATGAGGTTAAAGTTATTTCTTCCAGGGAGTTAAGAAACAATAAAATTGTGGAATTGCCTACAGCTGTAACCGTTGTTAACAAACATCTCATTCAACACTCAGAAGTAACCAATTTGGGAAAAATTTCGGGAATAGTACCAAATTTATATATGCCGGAATACGGAACCAAGTTAACTTCACCCATTTATATTCGTGGAATTGGCTCAAGAATTAATTCTCCTTCCGTGGGTTTGTATGTGGATAATGTACCCTATTTTGAAAAAGCAGTATTTGATTTTGATTTTTTCGATATTGAAAGAATTGAAGTTCTGCGTGGTCCGCAAGGGACTCTTTATGGCAGAAATACCATGGGAGGAATCATTAATGTTTATACCCGGGATCCCGGGAAAACCAGGGAAACAGATATTGAATTGGGAGCAGGAGTTTACAATCACCTTAAAGGAATGATAAGTCATATTCAGCCCCTTGGTGAGAAAACCTCTTTGCTGGTGAATGCATCTGCTTTAAATTATGGAGGTAGTTTTAAAAATCAGTATACCGGTGATAATGTGGATGCATTGCATACCCTTAGCGGAAGATTAAAACTGATTTCTAATTTAAACAGGAATTGGAAGCTGAGCTACTCCATGAACCTGGAACAAAGTCACCAGGAAGGTTATCCTTATGCATCCTATATTGATTCATCCGGAATTGCAGGTGAAATTGATTATGATTATAATAGCTCCTACGACAGGTTTATGTTGGGTAATAACCTTCAATTAAAGTATATAAATGATAATTTAACTTTAGTTTCCAATACAAGTCACCAGTTTTTTGACGGATACCAGGATATTGACCAGGACTTTACCACGAGCAGCCTTTTTGGCGTTGTTCAGGATCAGCAACAGAATATGATTGCCCAGGAGATTACTTTAAATTCATCCGTTAATTCAAAATATTCCTACCTGTTTGGATTTTTTGGATTCACCCAGTTTTTTGACAGTAAAGTTACAGTTGCCTATAAAGAGGATGGGATTGCGAGGTACAGACTTCCGGCCAATCCATATACATTATATAAGTCATACGATAATGTAACTTCCGGAGCAGCTTTATTTCATCAATCCACTTTCAACGATTTCCTGATAAATGGGTTGGATATGATCCTGGGGGTGCGATTTGACGGAGAAAGGGCCGGACAAAACTATAATTATGACCGACTGGTTGGTGAAAATCTGGATGATGTGGATATGTTTGATTATAAACTGGATTTCTTCGAAATTATGCCAAAGGCAGCTTTCAGTTATCAGTGTGCTCCCAATATTAACACCTATGCAACCATTGCAAGAGGATATAAAGCCGGAGGATTTAATACTACCATTGAAAGAGAAGAAGATGAAACCTATGACCCGGAACAGAGCCTGAATTATGAAGTGGGTGTAAAATCTGATTTCTTTAACAGGAGGATAACTGCAAATGTTTCATTTTTCTTTATCGATTGGATAAATCAACAAATTTATCAAACCGTTCCAAGTGGAAGAGGATCTATGATAAAGAATGCAGGAACTTCTTATTCAAAGGGAATGGAAGCAGAACTTAATTTCAGACCCTTCAAAAATGTGAATGTATTATATAGCATGGGAATTACGGAAGCAAAATTTGAAAGTTATGAAAAAGACTCTTCAACATCCTATTCCGGTAATTATATTCCCTATGTTCCAAATGCGACATACAATGCCGGGGCAAATTATCGGATCGTCCCCAAAAATAGCCTGATTAAGTCTATTTCAATGCAGGTTAACTACCAGGGATTTGGCAAAATATACTGGAATGAAAAGAACTCAGCCTCTCAGGATTATTATGGTTTGTTAAATGCAAATATTACTTTTTCAACACGGAAACTGAGATGGTCGGTATGGGGTAAAAATCTTACCGGAAGTGATTATCATTCATTTTATTTTAATTCATTGGGGAATTCATTTGTACAGCTGGGAAAACCTGCACAGGTAGGAACAACACTGAGATTATCTTTTTAGATTTTTCATGGAATGAAGAAATACGGAACCCTTCTCAGCCTCTATCTTGCGCAATCCATTCCCATGAGCTTTTTCTCTACGGTTGTACCTGTCATAATGCGACAGGAACAGTACTCATTGGAATCCATCGGTTTATTGCAATTGATAAAGTTACCCTGGATTTTGAAATTCCTGTGGGCTCCTTTTATCGACAACTCAGCTAAAAACAGGAGAGGCTACCGGAAGATCATCCTGATTTCTGAATTCATTTATGCCTTTTTAATTATTTCAATTGGCTTCCTGGATTTAAAAACCGATTTTTCAAGCATCATTATACTGGTGATCATTTCATTTATTGCAAGTGGTACCCAGGATATAGCCACAGACGCCTTTGCAATCCTGAGCCTGAAAAAATCTGAAAGAAGTTTTGGAAACAGCATGCAATCGGCAGGATCTTTTTTAGGAACCCTTGTGGGAAGTGGTGTTTTATTAATTATATACCATCATTTTGGCTGGCAAATGTTGCTTACATGCCTGGCTCTTTTTGTTTTGGTTGCAGTTTTACCTTTATTCTCATTTTCCAAAAAGGAACTTCAGGTCAGGGAAAATAAGATTACAAAAAGAGCTTCCCTGGAGGATGTAGGTTCATTTTTCAGGCAAAAAGGCATATATCGTCAGGTGATTACCCTGGCCATTTACTACAGCGGAATTATTGGAGTCCTTGCAATGGTAAAACCATTCCTGGTGGATCTGGGTTTTCGTACCGATCAGATTGGTTTTATAAGCGGCATTTACGGAACATCCATGGGGGCAGTTTTTGCCCTGCTGGCAGGTTTTCTTGTGAAGAAACTGAGTGTGAGTTTTACTATCAGATTGTTTTCTTTTTATAATTTTATAGCAGCTGCAGGTTTTTTTGTAATGAGTTTTTTAACAGGGAATCTGGCATTAATCTATATTTTTATTTGCCTGCTATGGAGCGCTTACGGGATGTCATCCGTTGCAATATATACTATGGCAATGAATATTGTCAGACCGGGTAGGGAAGGAACAGATTTTACCCTGCAGATTGTAATTACTCATCTCAGTGGGATCATTATGGCTGTTTCTTCCGGTAAAATAGCGGGAAGCCTTGGATACAAAGGACTATATGCAATTGAAACGGTGCTTGCAGCAGCAGTTTTTATCACCATTCTATTTCTTCATAAAACTAAATCAAGTGAAAATGAAAATACCGCGGACACTACTCAGTAAATACAATCTTCCGGTCCCGAGGTATACCAGTTATCCGCCGGCGAACTATTTTGAGGACATAAAGGACCCGGAGTCTCCGGTGAAAATGATTGGGGAATCCAATAATCATAAGCCGGAGAATATTTCTCTTTAC
>CBDUPM010000264.1:0-4626 GCA_965369105.1 uncultured Bacteroidales bacterium
CGTGCAGCTGTACTCACTTCTTTGGCAAGTTCCTCTTCCAGCAGATATAAAGTTTTATTATGAGCATCCTTTATATTATCGTTATAATGCTTAAACACATT
Source organism: uncultured Bacteroidales bacterium (assembly GCA_965369105.1). Lineage (GTDB taxonomy): Bacteria > Bacteroidota > Bacteroidia > Bacteroidales > JAGLSB01. The sequence goes on from CBDUPM010000264.1 coordinate 102, forward strand.
ATTGGAGATTAACTCAGGTTTTTCTATTAAAAGTTTTACGTGGTTTTGCATAAATTGAAGGAATACTCCCAGCTTATACATATAACGGTCCTGGTCGACACCAAAATAACCCAGCGGAAGGGAACATAAATCAAGCAGGTCATCCATTGTAAGATTCTCCCCACCAAGCGATAAATGGAGAAAGAAATATCGTGAATCCGTTTTATCTTTCTCAAAACTAACCAGGGAAGTATAGAGGAAGGACTTATTCGGATCCTGGGACATCTCTGAGAATTCGGACATTTTTATAAATTCAAATTCAGTTATATTCCAGACTTTGCTCATAATCTCTTCTACTTCAAAATTGTAATCAGAAAATGGACTGTCTTCAAGGACAACATATGTTTTCGTGGTTAAAAAATGTTCCAGGTCTGACTGTGTTGGAAGTGCTTCGGCCTGAGCAAGTATACTTCCAGGTAAAAGGATAAAAAGGATATACAAAAGTGATTTTTTCATCTTAGAATTTTTTATTTACCGGTAAAAAGATTGGATTACGTTCGTTAAACTTACGTATGTAAAAGAATTTTAGTTGCTTTTTTTTCTTTTTTCTCAAAGCCATATATTCATCATGCAGTTCGGGATCCTTCATAAGCAGGATTTCCACAGCCTTTACATCATACTCCAAAACCTTTCCGGTTTCAAAATCAAGAATAAATTGCTTTACTTCCTGATTTCTTGATTGCCTGGGTCCGCTATTATAGTATGGATAAGAATAACGTGAATTATAGTAATAAGGATTGGAACCATAGTAAGGATCATAATATCTCGAATCGTAACTGGTAATAGTGGCTACAAAATGACAGATACTGCCTATAATCGTAACCCGGTGAAAGTTTTCACTTTTCTTGATATATAAAACCCCATTTCTGCTGAATCCCCATAGCTTTGAAATAGGAACTTCAGATTTTACCCCATTGGCATCAAAGAATACAAATGTTTTCTGCTTTAGTAATTCCGAGTAGAAATCTGAATCAGTGCGGTCCAGCTTAGTGACAATCCTTGCCAGGGGAATAGGATTGTTGGCTTTTACCATTCCGAAACTGAGATAAAAACCATCATTGAATTTAAAATCAGTGGTATAGCGGACAGTATCAACATCCTGACCAGCTGCTTTAAGCTGAAATAAAAAAATGACGGCTGTAAATATGACTAAATATCTGTACATAGTCTTTCAGGTATAAAGTATAAAATTAGGAATCTATCTATTAAATAAAGCATCCTTAATTAAAAATGTTTATTATTGCCTGTAAAAAAGGATAAATTATCAATAAAACAATGTACAAAACCCTAATCGCCAGTTTTTTTCACAATATTAGATAAAAAGCTAAAATAGTATACACATGTACGGTAACATTTTACGCATGGATGCGTATAAGCTTTAATACTGATTTTCTAATAAAGATACACAACAATTAAGCCAGAATGCAACAAGTATGAATATACCTGATTTTTTATTCAACCTGATTAGCGGGAAGTCCGGTATAACGGAAAAAAATACAAAACAAAAGGTATTTTTATACAACCTGATTGTTTTTTTTACATTGCTTTTATTATTATTTGGAGGAATAAGAGGGGTAGTGAATGAAACCTACCAATCAAGCTTCGGTCTGATAGCCTTCTTTTTACTTATTTCCTTTGCATTTATCCTTTTCCCTCCGTCTAAAAATTACGATTTATCCAGGAAAATCCTGATCACTATCCTGGGATTATTGTTTCTTTTCATTGTCTATTTTAGCCAATTATATCCTGATAGTTTTGCTTTTACATTGCTTTTCCCTGTTGCAACCGCCATATTGTTCCCTGCAAAAAACTCCTGGAAAATATCCCTGGTCTTTATTTTACTTGCCATCCCGGGTTTTTTCAACTTCGGATTACCCTTTGAGAAAGAAATTTCCCTCCTGGGCTTTTTTGCTTTTCTTTCCGCTTACCTGTTTATAGTTTTAATTCACTTTTATCTGCAGTATTTTTCTGAATATGAATTGAAGTTTATTAAAAAGAATCTCAAAGAATCGCTGAAGGATACCAAAGAAAAAGATGAATTTATTTCCACCTTGTCGCATCAGTTGCGGACATCTCTCAGTAATATTCTCCTTGTAAATAACCTGGTGAATTCATCAAATCTTGACAATAAGCAAAAAGACCTGATAGATACATTGCAGGCCTCCACCAATAACCTGGTGGATACCGTGAACAAAATGGTTGATGTTTCCCGTCCTGATTTGATGCCATTAAAAGAGACAAATGTTTCCTTTGACATTATTCCTGCTCTCGAGAGTATTGTGAGAATATTTAAAAATAAAAAAGACATTGAAATTGATCTTATCGTATCCAAAAGTATAGGACACTATATAATTGCTGATCCGGTAAAAGTGAAGCAAATTATGCTTAATACCCTTCAAAGTATACTCCTTGAAAAGAAGGGTTTTGTGCAGGAATTAAAGATTTCTGTCATTACAGAACAAGAAACGGCAGAAAAATTATCTCTTCTTTTTCTTTTCGAAAGCTGGTACAAACCTGCTGGGGAGGGTAAAGGTTCTGCGGCATCAAAGGGTGTTTTAAACGAAACTGTAAATTTTGAAATGTCCTTTACCCGCAACCTTATCGAATCCATGGGAGGGAGTCTTGAGGAGGAATTCAATGAAGGAAAAAACAATTTCAGGATAAGGCTTGATTTTAAAAAGGACAGCTCAAGGAAAGTTGACAGCGGTCCTGATAAACTACCCCCGACCACAAGAGATACTATGGATCTGAAGGATGCTAATGTCTTACTTGTGGAAGACAATCTCATCAATCAAAAAATAGTCATACTGAGTCTTAAAAACCTGGTCAAAACCATTGATGTGGCAAATAATGGAAAAGAGGCCCTTAATAAGTTTGGGATGATGCGGTATAACATCATATTAATGGATATTCAAATGCCTGTTATGGATGGTATTATTGCTACAAAGAAAATCAGGGAAATAGAGAGCAGCTCCAATACCCAAACTCCCATAATCGCTATAACCGCCAATGCTTTGGCCGGAGATCGTGAGAATTGTCTTGCCGTTGGTATGGATGATTATATCAGTAAACCCTTCCAGGTGGATGTGTTGATTCAAAAAATGAAAGCCCTTCTTAAATAGTATTCCCGGCACTCTTCTTTATAAATAATTTTTATTTAAACGAATGTCAATCCTGAAATTTTATTGATTATGAGTGAGAAGAAAATAAGGTGCATCCACGGATCGCAGAATGTTATTTCCATTTAAAATTTCGGCCTTATCCCGATAACAAGTATGTCATCGACCTGCTCCATATTGCCCTTCCATTCTTCAATACTGTCCTCAAGGAATTTCCTTTGTTTCTCCAGTGGAAAATTATGAATCGTAAGAAGAAGGTGCCTGAATCTGCGATACTTATATTTTTTGCCTTCCGGACCCCCAAATTGATCTGCAAAGCCATCGCTGAACATATAAATTATATCTTCCTTATTGATTTTCAATCTTTGGGTTGTAAACTTTTTGGTATAGGGAATAATAGGGTCAGGATCAGCACCAATTGAAAACCTGTCGCCCTTGATTTCAACCAATTTATTATCCCGGACGAGGTATATGGGATTAAAAGCACCTGCAAATTCCATAACCATTTCCTGCTTATCAATCACACAAAAAGCCAGATCCATACCATCTCTAAGGGAAATTTCTTCTCCATTTCCAAATATTTCTTCAATATTATCATTCAGGGAATTAAGAATATCACCCGGATTTGATACCCCCTGGGTATTTATAATTTTTCGAAAAAGCTCAAATCCTATGATGGACATAAAAGCCCCGGGTACCCCATGTCCGGTACAGTCAATAGCGGCCACAAAAACTTTGTTTTTTACTTCTGAAACCCAATAGAAATCACCACTGACAATATCTTTTGGTTTGTGCAGAATAAAAGATTCAGGGACGATTTGTTTGAAACTTTTTGGAGTTATTAGCATGGATGACTGAATTCGTGAAGCATATTTCAGGCTGTCTTCTATATTTTTATTCCTTCGGCTTAACAGGTCTTTTTGCCTGCTGACTTCTTTTGCCGCAATATCCCTTTCTCTCAATATATGATTTGAATGCCTGAGTTCCCTGGTTCTGTATTGGATTAAAAAATATACAAGAATGAGGGCTAACAAACTATAAAGTATAATAGCTGCTTTACTTCGGTAAAATGGTGATTCAACAAGAATTTTCAATCTTGCCTCAGTTTCCGGGGGAGCTTCAATATTGGATTTTACCCTGAAAACATAGTTTTTTTCTTTTAAGTTTGAAAGCGTAACGGAATGACCGGTCCCTGATTCAATCCATTCGGCTTTTTTACCAGAAGGCATGGAAGAATGCACAAATGTATTTAATTCAGGATGGCTAAAATCATTTCCACTGAAATATATCCGGATGGCCTGATCAAAATTTATTCTTATATCATAATTGGAAAAATCCTTTACCCTGTGGATATTACCCTCTTTATC
>CBDUPM010000265.1:0-4623 GCA_965369105.1 uncultured Bacteroidales bacterium
CTCCCTTGCCATTTTAACCTTTGCCAGCTGCCTTTTGCCAATTGCCTTTTGCCACCTGCCTTATTGCCACCTGCCTTATTGCCAACATCCCCCTTGCCAACTGCCAATTCTATTTAAACTAAAGTCCGGTAAGTTTTTTTATATCATTCAGTTTATTCAGGGCTTCAATAGGTGTAAGGTTATCGATATCTGTATTCTGAATTTCATCCCGGATCTGGCTCAGTACAGGATCGTCCAATTGAAAAAAGCTGGTTTGGAAACCTTCTCTTTTGGCTGCCAGTTCCCCAACAGGCTTGCTCAACGAGCCTCCTTCCTTTGTGTTTTCCAGATCTTTTAATATGTCAGTGGCTCTTTTTACTACCGACCTTGGCATTCCGGCCATTTCAGCAACATGGATTCCAAAACTGTGCTCACTGCCACCCCTTACAAGTTTCCGCAGGAAAATTACCCGGTCCTCAAGCTCTTTAATGGCAATATTGTAATTTTTAACCCGGGGAAAGAAATTCTCCATTTCATTTAATTCATGATAATGGGTTGCAAAAAGAGTCTTTGCTTTATATTTCGGATGCTCATGGATGTATTCAACCATGGCCCAGGCTATGGAAATTCCATCGTATGTACTGGTTCCTCTTCCTATTTCATCCAGAAGAATAAGGCTCCTGTCAGACAGGTTATTCAGAATGCTTGCCGCCTCCAGCATTTCAACCATAAAAGTTGATTCACCCAGTGAAATATTATCTGAAGCACCCACCCGCGTGAAAATTTTATCAACGATTCCTATGTTTGCTTCTTTTGCAGGCACAAATGAACCTGCCTGTGCCAGTAAAACAATAAGGGCGGTTTGCCGGAGTAATGCTGATTTACCCGACATATTCGGACCGGTAAGGATAATGATTTGTTGGTTATCATTATTTAAAAAACTGTTGTTTGAGATATATTCCTCATCCACCGGCAGTTGTCGCTCAATTACCGGGTGACGACCTTCTTTTATATCCAGTTCATAGCGGTCGTGTAAGCTGGGTCTGCAATACTTATATTCTAGAGCGTTGGTGCAAAATGCATGCAAACAATCCAGAGCTGCCAGTATGGTTGCATCTTTTTGTATCGGGAGGATGAAATTGCTAATATATTCAACAAGTTCGTGGTAAATCCTGGATTCCAGCTCAAGACTTTTATCTTCTGCACCCAGTATTTTAGCTTCGTATTCTTTTAATTCCTCGGTAATATATCTTTCAGCACTTACCAGGGTTTGCTTTCTTATCCATTCAGGCGGGACCTTATCTTTATGAGTATTTCTGACCTCAATATAGTATCCAAATACATTATTGAAACTGATTTTCAGGGAGGAAATCCCGGTTCTCTCGCTTTCTGTTTTTTGAAGCTTTGCCAGGTAATCTTTTCCGGAATAAATAATGTCTCTGAGTTCATCCAGTTCACTGTTCACAGCTTGAGAAATTACATTTCCTTTACCAATTAAAGCAGGAGGTTCTGCAACAATTTCTTTTTCTATCCTGTCTCTGACTTCCGCACAGCTATTTATCTGGTGACCCAGTTTATGAAAGGCTTCCAGGCCTGAATTCAGGGCGATTTCTTTTATGGGTTCCAGGCAGGTTAGTGATGTTTTAAGCTGATTCAGATCTCTGGGGCTAACCCGGTTTACGGCTACACGGGAAATAATTCTTTCCAGGTCTCCGATAACATTAAGATTTTCTTGTAGCTTTTCCCTGGTTTTTTCGTTCTCACATAAATACTCCACAATATCGTGCCGGTCCTCAATGGTTTGAATATCCTTCAGTGGAAGAGCAATCCACCTTTTTAACATCCGGCCTCCCATTGGAGTTAGTGTCCGGTCAATAGTTTCGATAAGTGATTTCCCTTCATCATATATCGATCTGAACAGCTCAAGATTACGTATGGTAAACTTATCGAGCCAGACATAATGATCTTCTTCCACCCTTGTTAGCCTGGAAATATGGCTAACTTCATGATGTTGTGTAATATCCAGGTACTGTAAAATTGCTCCAGCAGCTATGATTCCCAGTTGAAGGCTGTCAACCCCAAATCCTTTCAGGTTTTTGGTTTTAAATTGTTTCAGAAGATTATCTGTAGCATTTTCAAGGGTAAAAACCCACTCATCCATTGGAAAAGTATTGAAGCTGTTACCAAATGATTCATGGAATTCATGAATCCTCTTTTTTTCGATAAGAACTTCTTTGGGCTGAAAACTATTGAGCAGCTTGTCAATATACTCCACATTTCCTTCTGCCGTTAAAAATTCGCCAGTGCTGATGTCCAGAAACGAAACTCCCATAAGTTTCCGGTCAAAATAGATACCTGCCAGGAAATTATTTTCCTTGTGGTGCAGAACATTGTCATTCATGTTTACACCTGGCGTGACCAGCTCTGTTATTCCCCGTTTCACTATCTTCTTGGTGAGTTTGGGATCTTCCAGTTGCTCGCATATAGCCACTCTTTGGCCTGCTCTTACCAGTTTAGGCAGATAGGTATCAAGGGCATGATGGGGGAAGCCGGCGAGTTCAACGTAAGATGCTGCTCCATTTGCGCGGCGGGTAAGAGTGATTCCAAGAATTTCAGCTGCCCTGATGGCATCTTCCCCAAAAGTCTCATAAAAGTCACCCACCCTGAATAATAAAATCGCATCGGGATGCTTGGCTTTGATATTATAATACTGCCTCATCAGAGGTGTATCGGCATATTTTTTATTACTTTCTGTCACCGGCTTAAGCTAATCAAACAAAAATATAAATAAAGGTGGGAAGTATCTATGTTTGTTGAAAACTTATGGGAAGTAGGGAAGAAGGGGGTGACCACGTGTCCACGTGATCTCGTGACCACATCCACTATCCCCCAACATATTTTATAACATCCCATCCTTATGTTTTAAAAGTATCCCTGAAAAATCTTTTTTTTTTCATATCCTCTTACATTTATAGATTAAATTTCAGAACGGTTTATTTTATGAAAAAGGTTTTAATATTAGGAGCGGGATTATCGTCCACAACCCTGATCAGGTATATGCTTGAGCATTCCAAATCAAGGAAATGGAAAATTAGATTAGGTGATATTTCGCTTGATCTTGCGAAGGAAAAAATTGGAGGGCATCCCAACGGGGAGGCCATTTTCTTTAATGTTGACAGCAAGGATCAGCTTGCACGAGAAGTCAGAAAAGCAGACCTGGTAATTTCCATGTTACCCGCAAAGTTTCATTTTTCTGTTGCAGAAGAGTGTGTAAGATACGGAGTTAATATGATTACCGCTTCCTATGTCAATAAGAAAGTTCAAAGCCTTGATTCTTTGGCAAAGCAAAAAGGAGTTCTGTTAATGAATGAAGCGGGTGTTGATCCGGGACTGGACCATATGTCGGCAATGCAGGTAATTGACAGGCTGAAGGAAGAAGGGGGAGACTTAATTGCATTTGAATCGGCCACAGGCGGACTGGTAGCTCCGAATTTTGATAATAATCCCTGGAGATATAAATTCACCTGGGCTCCCCGGAATGTTGTGCTGGCGGGAGCCGCTGGTGCAAGATTTCTGCATAATGACAGGTTTAAATATATTCCCTATCACAAAATATTTTCACGATATGAAGTAATTGATATACCCGGTTACGGACAGTTTGAAGTGTATCCAAACCGGGATTCACTGAAATATCAGGAAACCTATGGTTTAAAGGAACTTTCCACTATGTTCAGGGGAACCATTCGGCGTCCGGGATTTTGCAATGCCTGGGATCTTCTGGTACAATTGGGGGCTACCGATGACACTTATACCATGGATGATACTGAAAACATGACCAACCGGCAGTTTATTAATAGTTTTGTGGCTTTTAATATTGTGGATACGGTGGAGAAGAAAGTTGCCGATTACCTAAGTATTGGAGAAGATTCGGAATTGATGGAAAAACTGAAATGGCTGGGTCTTTTTGAAGAAACCATTATTGGAATACCGGATCTTACCCCGGCACAGGTGCTGCAGCATATATTGGAAGGTAAGTGGGGAATGGATAAGGATGATAAGGATATGATCGTCATGGAGCACCAGTTTGATTATATGCGTTTTGGAGATCACAGGAAATTATTTTCCACCCTTGTGGTCATTGGCGATGATCCGGTAAATACAGCTATGTCAAAAGCAGTTGGGCTTCCCATGGCAATTTTAAGCAAGCAAATTCTGGATGGCAAAATAAATCTTACCGGGGTTCAGATTCCCATAGACCGGCAGGTATATAATCCTGTTCTTGAAGAATTAAAAGATTACGGGATTGAGTTTAAAGAAAGAGATGTAGTAGTGGCCGCCTTTTAGTTTGAATCCTGATTTTCCTTTTAAAAATTAAGGTAAAAATCTCTGGTTAATTCCTTGTATTTATCTGAATACTTGTGTCTTTCAAGTTCAATAATCATTTCATCTTCTTCTGCTTGTGTGCTTTTGAAAGAAAACGCCATCATACATCTTTTAAAAGGACCAGCCGGTTTTGGGCGAATATTAGTGATCCGGGCCGGATATAGGGCAACTGACTCTGCTATTTTTTGAATTTGATTTTTTTGATCGAATGGGATGATCAATGAAAAAATCCCCCGGTCCGGATTTAAAAGATTAATAACC
>CBDUPM010000266.1:0-4606 GCA_965369105.1 uncultured Bacteroidales bacterium
AAATGGATTGAACAATCCGAATCTGGAGCTCGAATTTCATTGCCTGTGTCAAAACTCAATAAAAGCAGGAAAAAGCCTTCTTATCTATTTCCATAAGCGAATTCGTAGTTCAAAAATTTATCAGGACGAAGAGGGAATGAAGGGACAGGTAGAAAAGGATATCAGGGAAATTGAGGAGTTGATTTTTTAGATTTTTTTTGATAGCCTCAGGGAAAAGCTTTCCGGATTTTACCCGCTTGGGTATTTCCTCTTATTTCACTTACCGAGCAACTCAATGGTCTTCACTCTGTTGGTTTTAATATTTTCAGAGTTTGTAAAAAAGTTTGCTGCAATTTTTACAGGGCTTCCGTTCAGAATAGTGGTATATCTTCCCGGCCGAAGAGCTTCTTCTACATCATGACTCACCCAAATTACGCTTACTTTCCTGTGATCGTATAAAGTTTGAAAGGCCAGGCTCAGTTCTTCCTTTAGTTTTAAATCAAGTCCCTTAAAAGGTTCATCCATTAGGATAACTTCGGATGGAAAAGAAAATGCCCTGGCAAGTGAAACTCTTTGTCTCATTCCGCCCGATAGCTTAGCAGGGTAATAATCTTTAAATGCGGTCAATTGAACCATTTCCAGGTATTCATCAATGGTCTCATTAATTATTGGAGAATCAAACCTGTCCCTTAATACAAACCGGATATTATCGCCTACCGTCATCCAGGGAAGCAACCTGGGATCCTGGAAAACATAACTGATAGCCTTATCTTTAAATCCATTTTCGGAAATATTATCCGGCTTGAGCAATCCGGCAATAATATTTAACAATGAAGTTTTTCCACAACCCGAAGGTCCGAGGATACAATTAATTTCACCCTCCTGAAATTCAATATTGAAATCCCGGAAGATTTCCAGGTTTCCATAACTCAGATTTATATTTTTCAGGCCTGGATTCATCTCCATTTTATAATTCTTTTTTCCATCCTTCGAACCACAATTTCAAAAATATAGGATATGAGTACCGCAACCAGGGTCCAGGTAATTAATTCGCTGACAAGTAAAAAGCTCCTTGCTTCCTGCATACTTTTTCCTATTCCAAATTGGGGCTGACTCAATACCTCACCTATAATGATTGCTCTCCATCCAAAGCCCAGTGCGTTGGAAATCCCACCGGTTAAAAAAGAAGTAATAGAGGGAAGATAGATACCGCTATAAATTCGGATTTTTTTAAGCCGGTAGCTTTTACCCATATTGATCAAATCCCGGTCTACGTTTTTAATTCCATCAATAATATTTATACAAATGATGGGAAACATGGTAAGAATGGCAATAAATACCGGCACCAGTTCATTTCCTAACCAAATGATAGCAAGTAAGATAAGGGAAATAACCGGGGTTGATCTCAGGCTCACCAGCAAGGGATTTATAAAATAAAAGAAATTTTCATTGATTCCGGCAGGAAAACCCAGCAGGAAAGCCAGGCATACACTGAATAGGAAACCCAGCAGCCCACGACCGATGGTCATGCCCAGGGCAGGGAAAAAATCTTCATCCCCCAGCAATTTCAAACTTTCAGAAAGAACCTGCTCGGGAGAAGGCATAATTTGATCTGAGGCAAAGATCATTGAAATAATTTTCCAGATCAGAAACAGGAATACTATTCCGGAAATGCTATAAATCCTCTTTTTTGTAATAAAATCCTTCATCCGGTAAGTTGCCACCTATAATTAATGGATTAAAATTAAGAAAGACTTTGAAATATTCATTAATTCCCTGGAATTCTTCTCCTGCTTCCATATACCGGATATTAGAGAGGGGGATGGAAATTTCAGCTATTTTTTTATCAGGCAGAATCCCATATTTTACAATTAATCCGGCAGCTTCACCTGTATTATTATGTAGCCTGAAAACAGACTTTTTGTATTCTATGAGATAGGCTTCCACTAATTCAGAGTGCTTTTGGGCAAAACTTTTCTTAACCACCAGTGCGGTTTGTGCAAGGGGGACACTTCCCCTAAAAAGCTTTTCCCATTCCTTATCCATACTTAAGAGAGAATGCATTTCCGGATTATTGGAAATAATCTGGCTGACCATAGGTTCGGAGATAACTCCAAATTCAACAATACCCGAACTCAGCGCATTCGCAAGCTCTAAATGACCATTAAATTTATAATTCAGTTTGAGGTCTGTATCCGGATTCAAATCATTTTTTTCAGCCAGGAATCTGAACAATACATCCGGTGTCATTCCTTGTCCCATTAAGTGAATTTCTTTCCCTTTTAAATCGCTCCATTTATGGATGCCTGAATCCTTCCCACACAGGTAAAGCGTTCCCCAAACCGGGATAGCTGCAAGCTGGTATTTTCCTGTTTTATTGTAAAGGATAGCGGCTGTAGTTGAGGGCAATACGGCGAAATCCACCCTTTCTTCCAGCATAAGGGCTCTGACCAGTTCAGGTTCAGATTTTATAAGAAACCGGGTTTTGAAATTTCCTTCCAGCACAGGCTTTTCATCAATCATATAGATCATGGAAATGGCAGAAGGACCTTTCAGGGTGGCCGTAACTACTTCGTCCTCCCGGATTATATCTTTACAGGAAGAATTTAAAACAACAAGGATTGGAATAAGGAATATGAAACAAAAATTGAAGGATTTTCCTTTATCTGGCATCATCATCTTTATAAAATTTGTCAAAAACCTCATCTACCGGTTCCCAGAGTTCAATTTTATTTCCTTCATTATCAAGAATATGTACAAATTTGCCATATTCATATTCCTCAATTTCATCCACAATTGTCACTCCTTCTTTTTTAAGGTTTTCCACAAGACCTACCAGGTCATTCACCCGGTAATTGATCATAAACTCCTTTTCTGATGGTTTAAAATATTGCGTATTATCAGGAAAAGGGCTCCATTGAAGGTAGGCTTTTTGATCTGTTTTGCCAATTTCATGAAAAATAAAAGGGGCACCGTATTCATCTATTTTAAAACCAAGGTTTTTAGCGTACCAATCTTTTACAGCATCTTTATCTTTACATTTAAAGAAGATACCCCCAATCCCTGTAACTTCAGGTTTTTGTTTTTTCCCCATTTTTATTGCTGTTACTTTTTTTTTCCAAGTCCGCTATTGCCTGTATCCAGAATCACCTTCCAGTCTCCATTTTCGTTTTTAACCCAGATGGTAACATAGGTTCCTTCCATATAAAGGTTTTCACCTGTCATCTTCCAGGTGCCGTATGTATACCCTAAATCTCCTTTTTTAGCACTTTTTGCAAAATAAGGAGTCCAGCTGAGGGTTATTCTGGTATCATCGATATTTTTATGGAATTTTTTTAACTCTTCCATCCCTTTAATGGGTAGCATATCAGGTTTTAAAAGCACTGCCGATTCATCACAATAGGTAAAAAAAGCTTCATTCAAGCCGTTTTGGACCGAAAAATCAGAAAATTCTTTATCGACTGCCATTAACTGGTCAACGTATTTTTGACCCTTTTGAGCCTGTAAGGAAGTCATTAAAAAAGGCAATACTAAGAGACATAATACGACCGGGAATCTAAACAGGTTTTTTTTCATGGTAAGGAATTTTTAAGGTATTTAGCCTGGTGAATTGATTTGTTTTAATCCTGGGTATTTGATTTTATCCAGGAGGGCGACAGGATAATAAAGATACTTACTAATAAATGCCATAATCCAGCAGCGGGTCCCATCCCCGTCAGATTTACGGATTCAGGCCTTTCAGGAAAACTGATAAAATTGACAATGACAATCATTAGTCCGAAAAGAATTCCAAGTATGGGTAGAATCTTACCGAGTTTGGGATGATTAAAAGCCGGGAGGGCGAGCAGGATGATTCCAAGAGCAAACAAAAGTTTCCAGACAAATTCCAATCCCATAAAAACCCGGCTGCTCAAAGAATAGGTAAACGACTGATCACCCTGGACCAGAATTCCTTCCAAAGGCCATTGCAATGAAATCCTGACAGCCGCAGTCAGTGCAAAGACCAGTCCTGCCAGTATACTTAACTTCAGTCCTACCTGAAGGCAGGGCCGGTTAGTATGAATCCGGATGAAATGATAAATCCCATTGGATGAAAGTGAGATTGTCAGGGCAAATAACATCGCAAAAACCAAATCAAGCAATGGAGAGAGGTTCAGGTAATAATAAAGTGCATAAAGTATGGAGGCAATAATGGTACTTACAATTCCAATGTTGATAAAGCTTCGGGTAATTTGATTTTCTGTCATTATAAATTTGTTTGTGATTTGTCAGAAAACAAATTAGGAAAATTTCCTCAAAAACTCAAAGGAATGGCCGGCTTAATTCAAAAAACACAAATAGATATTAATGAGAAGCTTTGATATCGGTATCAAAAACCCGGACTTTTTCCCATAAATGACTGTATTTTTCTATGAAATCCAGATGGATAGAATCCTTTTGATATTCTTCCTGTGCCTGACCATCAGCAAAATGGACAATCCAGGCATAGTCATAGGAAGAATCAATGACATCTCTGTCGGTATCTGCCGGGATCCCCATATAATATTTCCCGATGGATTCTGTGGTTCCAAGTTGTAACATACCCTTTTCAAATTCAGATTTTTCTTCCCCTGTTGTACCTTCTTTT
>CBDUPM010000267.1:0-4601 GCA_965369105.1 uncultured Bacteroidales bacterium
TGCAGAATTTGGAGGAGACGTAATGGGGATCGAAGGGGCGAAGCTAAAGCTACCTGATGAAGCATTGGTAAAACAGGATGGTTCAATGGCAAAGGGTGATGTTACTGTTCATGTAACACCCATTGATGTTGCATTTGAGGCCGAATCATTTCCGGGAAGCTTTGAAGCCTTTCGTGACGACGGAGAGGATGGTGTTTTACTGAGTTATGGAGTATCAGAATTTCATTTTAAGCAAGGTGAGGAGGAGTTGCAACTGGCAGAAGGGAAAACAGCAATTGTCCATATCCCAATATATACCGGTGGAGCAACGCTGGGAGATGAAATTCCTCTTTGGTCGGTAAATGAAGAGAATGGAAAATGGATGCAGGAGGGAACCGGAAGGGTGGTAAGTTCATTGGATTCTCCAACAGGGCTTGCACTTGAAGCGGAAGTGGGTCATTTTTCATGGTGGAATTGTGATGATTTTCAGGACGACAGAAAACGAAAAGGCTTATGCTGGCGTTGGGAATGTACTACAGCCCAGTGTTATAAAGTGAAGGTTGGATGTTGGATGAGTGGCGCCCAGCAAGGGTCCTCATCCGGAAGTAAGAAATCTGTGGAAAATTCCCAAATCTCCCAGGAGGACAGGCTTAATATCCCACCGGTTTTTGAAGTAAGAGAATATGTGCCTGAAACAGGAACAGAGCTTCGGTTTCCTTCAAACAGGGATGTTTACGTGGAAGCAAGAAGCTTTAACGATGAAGGAGAACTTTTTTCGGGAAATTACACCGTTATAGCTACCGATGAAGCAGATACATTTGAAATTGAACTGATTTCCGTACTTGCCGGGGATACTACCGATCTGGCGCTAAATTCTTTATATGAAGATTATCTGGAACCCGGCCAACTGAAATATTATAGAATTGATATTCCTGAAAAACAGGATTATCGGATTTACTTTGAAAAAGGGCCGGAACCTGCACTCAGCGGAATGTTTTATGCTTTTGATAATCAGGGTGAACTTTTGTCCGGTAATATTGATCAAAGTGAAAATATTGTAAATATAAATCCCGGAGAAATGTTTATTTCTGTCACCGGTCTGACAGAATTTTCTGAAGGTAATTTCGTTATTGGCTTATCTGAATTGGATCCTGTATTGCCGGGCGACACTATCGATATGGCTTTAAATTCTACTGTATCCGGAACTTTGGGAATATCTGAATTTATACATTACAGGCTCACAATTCCTGAAGAAGGGCTATACCGGGTGGATATGCCATGGCCTGAATATCCGATTTTGCAGGCCCGGTTTATTGTTTCAAAGGGAGATCAAACTTTAAGAAAGGGAATTGTGAATACAGATGCAGATTATTTCTTTACTGAACCGGGTGAGATAATCATTTCGGTAGGGGGAAAACTATTGAGTGATGAAGGGAATTATAAACTTGAGGTATATGCAATGGATACAAATCCCATAGAGATAAACGATTCTCTTTATGTTTCTGTGTCAGCAGATGCTAAATATAAAATTTTCAGTTTTCATTCAGATAATAACACGGTTCTTAAAACCCGGTATTACCTGTATGAAAGCACAGCCACGCAGGGAAGTATTAAACTAATTTCCCCAGATGGTAAAATTTTAAATCAAGAATCCATATATACCACGGAAGGAGACTTTTTTACTTCTATGGTAAAAGATTCCATTTATTATTTTGAAGTAAGTACATATAATGATTTAAATTTTGTATTGATCAACGAAGAGAAAGAAAGGCTTATAATAGAATACGGAGATACCATAAACGAACAACTATCAGATAAGGGGGAAGTGGATGCTTATCATTTTCATGCACTGCAAAATGATATGATATCCATTAAGGGGAATCTGCCGGATACTAAATTAAATGGAGCCTATTTTGAATTATGGAATGAAGAAGGTATGAAAATTACCCACCGGAGAATCGAGTATTATTATGGAAATTATGACTATGAAGTATTCTGCAAGATCCCGGAAGATGGCGAATACTCTGTAATAGTTAAAAGCACCTATGAAAGTACAGGAAGCTATCGGATCATACTTGACACGGTTGCTTGCAGTGTGTTGAATATAAACAGCTTTACAGAATTGGATGTAATTCCGGGTTCAGACTACTATTTCGAACTGGATGTTCCGGATAATATCTATGGGCATTTTTCAATTCTGTCTGATAATAGTAATGGGGGAAATTTCATTTTATGGGATCAGGATGCTACTCGTCTTAGTCCAAAAAGCCTTTACCGTAACTTCTCCAATTATTTCAACGCCTCATACAGCAATATTTTTAATCAGGGAAAAATATATTGCAGACTTAGTATTGCAAGTGCAAACAAGGTTTATATCAACTATGTTGAACCCGGGCCTTTGAGTTTTAATGAAAAAGGGAAAAGCATGTTCGGTGATACGATTAAACAAAAAAATCAGGTGAATGCTTATTATTTCAACGGATCACCGGGGGATGGAGTCCATGGAATTTTAAAGGAGTCCGGAACTATGCCGGCTCCGGAAAAACTGATTTTAAAGTATTATCCCATGTTTGGGGGTGGAGAACCTTTAATTACCAATAGTGCTCAGATAAGTTATTATACAAATGATTCAACGATTCTGGATGAGTCAGGGGCAACTCTTACCGGGGAAACAGAGGATACAGTTTGGGTGCTTATTGCCCATGCTGGCACTGCCGGACTATACCATTTTAATTTTCATATGGTTAAATCAAGTAATGAAATTAAAGTGGATGATGATTTCGTCGAATATCCTGATGCGCAAACATCATCCCATATTGCGGCTGGCTATGCAGTAAAAGATGGTGGAAATATTTTTATTGCCAGCGGTAATTATTCTTCCTACCTTCCTTTAAGGGTTGAAAACAATAATGTGGAGGTAAGTGGTCAGGGTGAAGAAAACACCTTTCTGTCAAATGTTAAAAATGAAGACAACTATCCGGTTGCATATATTAACAGCGAAGGGGGTAAACTGTCAGATATGAGTATAAGTTGCGGACGAAGGAATTATGACATAATCGAGTATTATAAACCGGGAGTTGAACTGGATCAGATAACTATTAAACCATTACCCGGGCAGGATGAAGTGAGCGGTGGAATCAGAGGAAGCGGGGATAATAGCTATATTCATAATCTGACCATTGAAAACTCACTATGGGGAATCAATGTAAATTCAAACGCCGGTATCATTGAGGACTGTAATATTCAAACTAAGAGTACTTCAGTCAGATTGTTTGGGGACAATACCATTATAAGAAATAATATATTTGAAGTAGGATACAGTGCAAGATGTATTGAGCTGTCCTGTAATACACAAAATATTGCCACCCAGATTATTGAAAATAATCAAATAACTATACCGGGACCGAATTCTGCTTCCGACAATGGTGTTATTGTGGTTGACATGATGGGAGTCATTGGAAATACAGGTGTAACTTATGTAAGGAATAATACTATCCAGTCAGCAGCACTTAACTCGGCATTTTATATAAAGATAGGATATCCATCAGGAAGAGTATTTGTTGAAAACAATACTTATAAATGTACAAATACAAGAGGAGGGAAAGCATTCATGCTTCAATCTGCCCGAACAGATGGAAGCTCGGGTATCATAGTCAGAAATAATACCTTTGACGGTTTAACCTCCTGGGAAGCTATTGGATTGTACGGAGTAGAAAGCATACCGGAAGGGCAATACTTTGCCATATCCAATAATAATTTCCGGATTGCAGCCGGAGCTACCATGGATCCCGGCTATAATTTTATCGGATTACGACATCAGACATATGATTTTAAAGATACGGCCAGGGTATATATTGTAAATAATATATTTGAAGGGAATGGATCAGGTTATTTTGCGAAATTCAATGATGATTTTTCCATTTACAGCGATTATAACCTCGTTTATAATTTTAGCAATTATATCGGGGATCAGGGAAGTCTGATAGGAACAAGCAATGATCAGACAGGGGATCCTTTATATATTGATGACAATTTACATATAGGAGCAGGGAGCCCTGCCATAAATAATGGCGCCTCAGTTTCAGACTTTAATTTTATACCCCTTAAGGATTACAACGGAACCTTAAGACCACAGGGGGTAGCAGTGGATATAGGTGCTTATGAAAAAATTGAATAAATACCCTTCAGTTAGTATGACCAGGTTTTTCAGGGACTTATCCCGGAGGAAGTCCATTGTTGAAGCATAAATTACATAAAAATACTATTGTAATTATCATTCAATTGATAACAGATATAATGCAAGAACATGTTAAATATTTGTGAAAAGCCTAATTTATTTGCATGTTTATATTCAGATAATTTGGAATCTACTGAATGTGATTTTTCTTTTTAATGCGATCTGGAAATTAAAATTACTTGAAATCTTTTATTTAAATGGCTAAATTGGATATTTTAAATCAAAGAAAGCGATAAGTAAAAGACTTTGTTAAAAATATGGAAATCGCAGAAATAGAAAATAATACAGTTTTTTTGAAAGTATCCTTTATGGTATTAAGTAGTTATGAGTAGTATTGTTTTCTGTTAAAAATTAAAAATAATTCGAGTAATTACTATATATTTAT
>CBDUPM010000268.1:0-4578 GCA_965369105.1 uncultured Bacteroidales bacterium
GGATTTATTATCCTTTCCAAAAGACTTTCCTCATTGGTAATAATTTCTGCATCCCCAATCATATCCTGTGAAAAAATGATATCATCCCTTCCATAGTTGGTAATTAAACCGTTCGGAAAATTAACCAAAACAGAATAGGCGTTATTATCTGTCACAAGCGAGATCGATTTGATTTTTCCTTTCACAATTCCATATTCCATATATGGGAAATTTTCAAATTTTATATTCACTTCCTGATCTACTTTTACCTTGCCGGAATTTTTTGGAGCAAGTTCCAGCCTGCCTATAATTTCGCCTGAGTTTTCAGGAATCACGGTCATAACCATTTCTCCTGTCGACACATTCTGATTCTCACTCCAGATTCGCGTAAAGCTGACTATACCGGAAACATTTGTCCGCAATACAAACTTCTGGTCCCAGTCTGCAATAGCAGCAACCAGGTTTTCATATGATTCCTGAAGGGAGAGCCTTAAATTGTCGTTTTCGTTATTTTTTTGGAGTTTCAAATCCAGAATTTGTTGTTCCAGGCGGGTAATTTCAATATCGGTATTTACAAGGACAGATCGGGACTCTTCATATGCTCTTTGTTTTTGCAGCAAAGAAGCCCTTGATTTCTCATATTCAGCTTCAGGAATAACTCCCTGGCGATACAGGGTAGAATCCCTGTTAAACTGATTTTGAGAAAGAGCCCTCTCCTGCCTGAGGATATTACTTTGTTTTTTATGTGTCCAGGAATAGGCTCTGAAACGCTCAATTTCATTTTCAAGAGAACCTATTTTCTGATTATGATAATTCAGGCTGATAAAATTTCTGATATCAGTGAAATTCTTTAAAAAATTTGAAAACTCAGCCTGTACACTTCCCAGCCTGAGGAATGTAGGAATACTAATTTCTGAAAGACTATCCGGATTTCCGATTAAATACTGAATGGAATCGAGCAGGGATGACAATTGCATCACTTCTTTATATTCAGCTGCATTTTCGATAATTGCAAGCACCTCATTCTCTACAACAAACTGGTTGTCTTCCACAAATATATTAGAAATTCTCCCATCGGTTCTGGCCACTGCGTTTGAAGGTGGATTTTCAGTAGTAACCTTCATTTGAGCATAAACAATGTGCGGGTACTTAAAAATATAGCTCCCTACCAGGAGAAAGCTAATAGCAATAAAAAAAGTGAGCATTCCCCATCTTACAATCCAGTGAGGGATATGTCCTAAAATCTCCTGTACTTTTTCTGTTCGTAGTTCTATTGAAGGGATTTTTTCTTCGTTTTCCATAGCTGGTACTAAATTGAAGGCAAGATAATAAATTTAAAGTAAGAATGGGAGCCGGTTTATTAACCGTATAATAAAAAAAGCCGTCCCGGAATATCTCCTGAGACGGCTGCTTATTTCATTTAATACAAAAATTTCCTAAACATCAATTTTAGCATACTTGGCATGAGTTTCGATGAACTCCCTTCTTGGGGGCACGTCATCACCCATCAGCATGGAAAATATCCGGTCAGCTTCTGCTGCACTATCAATAGTAACTTGTCTGAGGGTACGGAATTCAGGATTCATGGTGGTATCCCATAACTGCTCTGCATTCATTTCACCCAGACCCTTATACCTTTGGATATGCGCCCCCGGTCCGTATTCTTCCATCCTGGCCAGTCTGTCTTCTTCCGACCAGCAATAAGCCTGTTTATTACCTTTTTTAACCAGGTACAGTGGAGGTGTGGCAATATACAGATATCCATTTTTTATAAGCTCGTTCATATAGCGGAAGAAGAATGTCATCAGAAGTGTAGTAATATGGCTTCCGTCAACATCCGCATCCGTCATGATTATTACCTTATGATACCTGATCTTCTCTAAATTTAAAGCCTTTGAGTCTTCTTCAGTTCCAATTGACACTCCGAGTGCCGTGAACACGTTTTTGATTTCTTCATTTTCAAAAATCTTATGCATCATGGCCTTTTCCACGTTCAGAATTTTTCCTCTTAGTGGGAGTATTGCCTGGAATGCCCTGTCCCGTCCCTGTTTAGCAGTTCCGCCTGCTGAATCACCCTCGACAAGGAATACTTCTGTACTTTCAGGGTCTTTGTTGGAGCAATCAGCAAGTTTTCCGGGCAGGCCGGCTCCGGATAATACGTTCTTCCTTTGGACCAGCTCCCTTGCCTTTCTTGCTGCATGTCTTGCAGTGGCTGCGAGAATTACCTTATTTACAATAATTCTTGCATCTTTTGGATGTTCTTCAAGATAATAGGCTAATTCTCCGCTAACAGCCTGGTCCACCACACCCATAATTTCTGAATTACCCAGTTTGGTCTTTGTCTGCCCCTCAAACTGGGGTTCAGCAACTTTTACAGAAATGATTGCGGTCAGGCCTTCACGAAAGTCATCACCATTGATATCAAATTTTAATTTTGATAATAGCCCTGATTTCTCAGCATAGGATTTTAAGGTTCTGGTTAATCCCCTCCTGAATCCGGCGAGATGAGTTCCTCCTTCAATGGTATTAATATTATTAACATAAGAGTGTATGTTTTCAGAAAAGGAGGTATTATACTGCAACGCAATCTCAACCGGAACCCCACTTTTTTCCGTATCAATATGAACGATCTCTTCAATCAGGTTTTCACGAGTTTTATCCAGAAATCGTACAAATTCCTTTAATCCTTCATCAGAATAGAAACTTTCATTTCTGAATTTCTCATGAGACTCATCACCATTGCCATTTCCATTCCCATTTCCATTATCTTCCAGTTCCCGCATATCGGTAATGGAAAGTCTGATGCCTTTATTGAGAAAAGCCAGCTCTCTTAACCTGGCTGCCAGTATCTCAAACTGAAATTCAGTGGTTGTAAAAATGGTATTGTCGGGATAAAAAGTAATAATGGTCCCTTTTTTATCGGTTGTACCAATTTCTTTTACATCCGATTTTGGGATACCTTTCTCGTATTCCTGTACATATACTTTCCCTTCCCGGTGTACTTCAGCTTTCAATAATTTCGACAGTGCGTTTACACAGGATACCCCTACCCCATGCAAACCACCGGAGACCTTATAAGAATCCTTGTTGAAATTCCCTCCGGCATGGAGTACAGTCATTACAACTTCCAGTGCAGATTTCTGTTCCTTTTCGTGGAGATCAACAGGAATACCTCTTCCATCATCCGTAACCGTTAATGAGCCATCCTCATTGATTATAACATCTATATTATTGCAATGACCCGCAAGAGCTTCATCAATTGAATTATCCACCACTTCATAAACCAGGTGATGCAATCCTTTTACGCTGACATCTCCAATATACATAGCAGGACGCTTTCTGACAGCTTCCAGTCCTTCCAGCACCTGAATACTCTCAGCTGAATAATCGTTTTCACCTTTCATTTTGTTCTGAACTTTTTTCTCTAAATCTTTATTTTCTTCCATGTTTCATTATTTCAATATTATCCTGAGTCAGCTTAAAAAACCCGACATCTTTTCTTTTTTTACTTAATTCTCAGCTTAAATTTTCTATAGTCCCGGACCGGACATAAGCATTCGCAATTTCTTTCGTTTTTAGATATGTACAATATGTTGTTTACCAATAACTTAATACTCAATTTTCCTGAGTTTTAAAAGCAATGTAAATATACTAAAAATCGATGTGAAAACCGCCTAAAATCAAGAGGAAAAACAAGAGTTTTTTAACAATAAATCAACAGGTTTAACTTATTGTTTTTCAGCTACTTATAGTATATTTTACCCGCTTGATTTACACAAGGGTCTAAAAAACAT
Source organism: uncultured Bacteroidales bacterium (assembly GCA_965369105.1). Classification (GTDB taxonomy): domain Bacteria; phylum Bacteroidota; class Bacteroidia; order Bacteroidales; genus JAGLSB01. Next base: position 3,774 of record CBDUPM010000268.1, read on the forward strand.
AGTAATTAACTGAAAATCTGAATCTTACAATGCGTATGAGAAACCAATAAGGGCCTGAAATCTTTGTACCGGATAATTATACCAAATCTGATACCCGGATGCGCTTAAATTATTTAGCCGGATAAAAAAGGAAAGCATACTGGTGTAGCGATATTCTGCGGACAGGTTGGCATCAATATATGATTTCAGTTCCATGCTTTCAGCCGGCAGGCTATAATCATTATAATTCAGAATATTTCTCTTTCCTGTAAAAAACAAATTGGCATCAATAAGGATTTTGTTTCTTAGGTTATAGGAAGTATTCAGGCTGGCTTTAAATGCAGGCTTATGCCATGCAAATTCAAGCTGATCCAGATTATATTTATAATAATCCGCTCTCAGGATAAATTTCAGTTTATCGGTATGATTCCAGGTCACTTCTCCCCCTACATTTAAAACATTTCCGTCGTCGTATTCAACTCCGAAGCTGTTTCGGAGGGTATCGGCAGTGTTATGAACAAAAAAGTGCATAGAATCAACCGTAGAATACTTTAAACGAAAATCAAAAGCCATCCTTTTGCTGTACCTTCCTTTCAATCCAAAATAGGCTATCAGGCTATGACTTGAGTTTTCAATAATAGTTCCGGGATTAATAAAGGGATTTTCATTCAGGGCAGATCGATAGGAATTAATTTCCCTGAATCCGGTGAGTCCCATATACGGAATTAATACGTTTTTAACTATGTTAAACTGGAAATCCACTCTTGGATAAATAAACATATTTGTTTCCCCGTTTTTTGTGTCAAATGCGGAATTTATTCCCAGG
>CBDUPM010000269.1:0-4559 GCA_965369105.1 uncultured Bacteroidales bacterium
CGCAATTACATTCTCACCTTCGACTAAAAAAGAGGAATCAACCATATAATTGAAGAATAAATTTTCATGATAACCACTCACATTATTGAGAGCTAAGGTGGAATGATTCACATCCATACAATCCATATTTAGCCAGCTGAAAGCTGTTCCATTCAGATAAATTATCGCTCCGTCATCGGCTAAAATACTCAGGCTGAAAATGGCTGAGTCCTTTAGTGATTTACTTATATCAAATTTTTTCCTGAAATAGTAGCTTATGGTTCTGTTTGAAGAATTTCCGCCATAATCCAGGATGGTATTTTCATCCTCCTCGCCATAGCCAAACTGGCCCTTTCCATTTTGCCAGCTATCATCATTAAAATCAGGTTGATACCAATTATTACCGGGATAAACAGCATTGTCGTAAAACTGCCAGTCAGATTCTATGGGGATTAAATAATTCTTAAAATTTTTATACCACCCGGTAAATTCAAAACCCGGTTTATTTTCAGTTTCAATACTATAATGGATATCCCTGAGTAAGGGTCCTGATGAAACAGAAAATGGTACCTTCAATCCATTTAAAGTTATTTCCCCTGCACCGGCAGGAAAAGTGGAAAGTGTCAAATGAGAGAACCCACTAAAACCATAATTTTCCAGATCCTGCAATACTACTGAGGGTCTTATTCTTGCGAACGACTTTAAATTACATATTTCATTTTTCCAATAATCAAACGATGGCATGGCATTTCCATAGGAAGAGGTGGTCCCTGACCAGCGCTCGATATGGTTTGGCATTTCAGTTTCAATGTCGTTTGCATGACGATCGATTAAGAAATTTATCCATTCAGAATTAAAGCTGGTAAATAACTGGGATGAAAGTCTTTTGGCAAAGTATTGTTTGTATGAAGGATTTTTAATGAGTGAACTCAGCGGATATTTGTCCTCGGTAATATAAAAACTCAGGAGTTTACTGAAGGGATTGAAAAAACCCCGGTCCAGATCCATTAATACCCAGCGCCATTTCCCGGTTCCCTTTGGTTTCCACATCATTACATTATGATCGAGTGAAGTGTTTTCTGCTGCAATTTCCGTTATCACGTAATCGGTAAAGTTTTCAATATCCACTATGCTTTCCAGAGCATTATAATTCTCCTCTACCGAGAGGTCAAGCTTAAGGAGAGAAAGATAATAATCCATTTGGTCCATGTCACCCGCTTCAACATAATTCGTATTTTCAATTAAATCAAAACTCCCCTCAGGCATAGAATAGCTGCTTTCAATATAATCATCATCCACTTTTTCCCTGATATTATGAATTCCCATATAAGCACCGTTTATATAAACCACCGAAGGTCTGAATCCCATCATATCTATGTCCATATTCAACAAAGTAGCATCATGGCTTAAAATATCACGAAAGAGGGTATAACTCCAGTCGCTCCCCGATGCCCGCAGAGCAAAATTTTTAAAGCTGGTTCTGTTTCTTTGATGTACCAGTGGATAATCCAGCCTGCTGGATCCGTACACATTTCTGAAATAAACACCCAGCATCTTTTGGGGTAATTTCCATGAATAAAGTCCGTTAACCTTTATTCCCGCCCTTTCATTAAAGGCTGCACGATCGCTTCCGTTATTCTCAAAAAGCTCAATGTTCACTGGAATTTCCCAACTGGGTTTGTAAGTTTGCACATAGATTCCCTTTTCATCATCCCAGAAATTTTCGGGAGCGGAGGCAATGGAAACAAGCGGAAGTTTTCCCTGTGCTGAATTTTCATTTATAAAGTAAGAATTCGTTACCGTAGGTCCCGGAAGCTGATCCTCTTTAAAAATCCTTGCCCTTAACAGGGTGGTTTCATTTATCCGGACAGATTTTAAATATTCAGGAGAAAAAATATCCGGTTCACTTCCATCGGTGGTATACCGGATAAGTCCGCCAAAATCGTTTGAAAGAGCAACATCCTGAGCAGAGGAATACATGCCTCCCTGAATTGAAAATACCGGGGTATGAAAACAAATAGCGGTAAAAAACTCTGAAGAATTTTGAAATCCGGGTGTGGGAGTATTATAAAACGACCATTTGGCAGGATCGTCAATCCTGCGGCCATAGCTTATATCGGCTTTTTGCGGACCAAAGGATATACTGTCCAGAAGTTCAAGACCGGGAGAATGTAACAATAATTCCTCACCATCGGCAGAAATTTTAAAATTTGTATGAAGCTGTTGGTCCATACCATCGGCCCAGATCAAAAGATACCCTCCCGAAGGAATTATTACATCCTCAGCTATTTGCCACTTAAAAGGAATATTAAAATTATCACTCAGAAAATATCCCTTCAGGTTAAGCTCATCCGGTCCGGAGTTATAAAGCTCCAGCCAGTCAGAATAATCCCTGTAAATATCATCTTCAATGATAGAATAATTCGATGCTGAAAATTCGTTGATGAATACCTGGCTTTTCAGATTTATAAAAGGCAGGATTATGCAAATCAGAATAAGGCAAATTCTGAGTTTTACCCGGGTGGAATATGTGTTTATTTTTTTAATCAAACCGGCAGCTTTAAAAAAATATTTTCCCTTAGTTAACTTTCATAAATACGACATAAGCTAAATCCACAGACCCTTGGATCCATTATGCAGGAAATATTTATTTTCTTCAAATATACTAAAACAAACTCCACGATATTAATCCGGAAAATATACGGCTTGAATTCAGGGGGAAAAAAGTCAGAAATTCCCGGGAATAGGAATACAAATCAATAAAGAATTATTTATGGATGCAGGTTGTCGGAAACCAGAAATAATGAAGTTTTATTTTTTGGGCGTTTTTTTCTTATCCTTTTGCTTCTTGATTTCTGTTTCCAGTTCATCAACCTGGGTTTTTAAGGTCGATATTTCGGATTTTAAGGAGCTTACATGTTTCTTCAAGCCTTCATTCTCTTTCTCAAGATCCGATATCCTATTCATATATATGGGTTTATAATAAAGATAGGATGTGATAAATGCGATGGCTCCGGCAACAATTAAAAGAATTACTATTTCTATCGCTGCACCGGTTTTAGTATTTGCTAATATGCTTATCAGGATATTCATGATTAATTAGTTTTAGTGGATATAATTTCTAATTTCGCTCTCCTGTTTTTAACCCTGCCTTCCTCTGTCGAATTATCTTCAGCTGGATTCGATTCCCCATAAGATTTGGTTTTTATACATTGATCGGAGAAACCCTGTTTCATTAAAAAGTTTTTTACCTCTTCGGCCCTCCTTTTTCCTAATTCCAGATTATATTTTTCCGTCCCTTTAGAACAGGTAAATCCTGAAATCAGGATACACGATTCCTTATTAAACTGAAGAAAATCCATGCTTTCTGAAATAAAGGCAGCAGGGAAATCAGCTGTAACAAATTCAGCTTGATTGTATTCAAAGTAGATAGTAATTAATTCAGGAGCTTCCGGACCTGAAGTTTCCATTTCCGTATATTCCTGTTCTGGTATAGCCTCCTCAATCATGGCTGCATTTTCTGGCTCATTATTTAAAAGATAAATTTTATTTACATAATACCAGGAGGAAAGAAAGGACCAGATCAGAAACAAAATGATTCCGACAATTAAAGGTCTCATAACTATTGATTGTATATGGTTTAGGTATCCTATGCAAGTTAAGATAATATTGAATACAATTCAAGGCTTTGTAAGAACTCATTTGTTTTACCCTCAATACCCGGTAATAAAATATTCTTTGCAAAACATATCTTTAAATTGGTTAATAATCAGGTTTATTTGTAAATTTCTACTTAAACATATTAGCTCATAATTCATTCTCAAAATAAATATCAAATACCATGTCAAATAAAAATAAAACCGGAGAAAGCTTTTTAGTAAAAGTACTTTCTCTTATCATTATCCTATCTGTATCGGGGAATATCATCCTCTTATCCAAAAGGACAAATACTTTTCCTGCTAAAAAGGAATTGATGGTTGCCAATGAAAAACTGGTAAAGCAGGTCAACAAATACAAAATGGAAATCAATAAGTTTAAAGGGATTTCTTCACAAATCGATATAGCGGTCAGAGATGCAAATGCAGTAATCGAATCAAAAGAAAAACAAATTTCTCAGCTTAAACGTGAAAAAAGATTTAAAGAAACAGAAAATCAATACTTAAGCGCTCAGCTAGATTCTATCAACGAAAAGTATATAGGAATTATTGATTCTTTGCTGGTTGAAAGAGAGAAAACAAAAATTATTAATAATAAAATAGAGGGTCTTGAAGATATTATCCAACAGTTAAACCTGAAAATTGGGGTGGCCAGCTTAATTGCGGGAGACAATTTAAAGATTACTCCCTGGAAGAAAAATAATGCCGGTAAAAGAACAGAAACTGCTCTTGCCAAAAAGACATCTGAAATTGATATCTGTTTTGATATTCTTGAAAACAAAATCAGTAAATCGGGATTGAAAAAAATCTATTTTGTCGTAACCTCCCCCAATGCTGAAATTCTTATTGCTGAATCAAATCCCTCTCAGATTTTTTATCATCCTGAATTTAAAAAAGATGCCCGGTATAGTGCTTTGCAAACCA
>CBDUPM010000270.1:0-4558 GCA_965369105.1 uncultured Bacteroidales bacterium
ATAATGGTAAACCAGTGTTCCCGTTAATAATATCAACACCAGATATATCATCAGGCTACGGAAGGTTTTGTTCCTGAATAATATGGGTTTTTTCATAAGATATATTTAAGAATTTAAAGTTGAAAAGTAGAAAAAACAGGTTTAAAATAATATTAATATTTCATTTCTTTCTTTTATACTCTTATTAAGCCATTTTGAAAGCCTGCCTGCCCGGAAATACTGCGAATTTATTATATTGTAATGTTTTTATTTTGAATCGGTTAATTTCAACGATTTGATAACTATACCTAAAATTCAGACTATGAAAAGCTATTTGAAACCGGTGAATATCTGTTTTACTATTATTTTACTTTTTAGCCTGGGAGTACATCAGCTGAAATCTCAGGATAACCTGATTAGCAATGGGGGCTTTGAAAGCGGGGTTGATGGCTGGACTGTCTGGGGAGCAACATTGGCCACCACAACTGATGCGCACAGCGGGACCAGCGCAGCAAAAGTTTCCAACCGGCAAAATAGCTGGGATGCACTTGTGAGGAATTTAAAACCCCTGGTTTCAAATGGCGATTCATATACCCTAAGCGCCTGGGTGAAAATACTGGGTCCTGCGGTCGATTTCAGAGCCACCCTTAACCTGAGAGTGGATGGTGTCAATAGCTATAATAATTATTTATGGACAAGTAATCCGGTGGTGGGTTCCTATCAGTACTACGAGGCAATTGTGCCGGTATCGTGGACAGGCAATCTTGAAGTTGCTAATCTCTATTTTGAAACCGGCCCGGTAGATGGGGTGTATCCGGATTATATTATTGACGATGTCAGCCTGGTTATAAATCCAAAAGATCCTGATCCGGAAAGTATAGATAGTATGGGATTAAAGGATATCAGAAGTTATATGAGAATCGGGGCAACCGTTACTGAAGGTTCAAAAAATTACTTTAACAATGAAACAGCAAAGGCTGTTTTCCTTAAGGACAATAATGCAGCAAATGTGCAATGTTATCCTGCCTGGGGAAGATGGGATGAAACTGAAAAGCATGTTTACCATCTGGATGAGTTCAATTCCCATGTAAAGGAAATGAAGGACAAGAATATTTTTGTGACCACTCATATGCTCTTTGGATGGGATAAGTATTTTCCTGAATGGTACCGGACGGGAGATTTCCATGCGGATACCCTGGAAGCAATCATGTATAGTTGGATGGATGCAATTATCGGAGAAAATGGAAATGATACTTTGGTGGATATCTGGAACCTGGTAAATGAATCGATCAGCTGGGACGGTAAAGGAGGCTACTGGCCTGTAAATTCTGATGATTTTGAAAATGCCTGCGAATTACAACGTATGGGCTTCGAGCCGGATGCATCCGGATTAACAGGTGAAATGAAGGTGAATGAAGAACATCCGGTTTACATCAGAAAGGCCTTGGAATATGCCAGGACCCTAACCGATAAAAAACTTGAACTCAGGGAAACCTCCTGTGAATTTCCAAGCAGCCAGAAATATGATGCATTTTACCAGCTTGCACTTCATCTGAAAAATGTAGGTGCCCCGGTAGATGTAATTGGTCTTCAGTGTCACCTGGATATTGGAATAAATTATAACTGGGAAGGATTTATAAACAATATTAAAAGGTTCAGGGCTCTTGGATACGAGGTAACTATTACCGAAGTGGATATTGGAACTAAAGATAAAATATGGGATGATGTGAAAGCTCAGAAGCAAAAAGAATCATTTGCGGCACTGATCAATGCTGCAATCAGGGCAGGAGTTAAAGAATTTAATACCTGGGGTATGATAGATGAAGACAGTGGCTGGCGAGGTGGAGAATATGCTTTTCAATACGATTATTATTTTAATCCCAAACCCGCATATTATGGAATGGAAGAAGAACTGATCGATATGAGCAGTATTTTGTTCTGGGAAATGGATAGCTGGGAAAATGATTCTTTACCGGATGCCATGCCTTATGAGAATTACGGAATCCTAAACAATTTCGTTGAGCCTGCTCCCGTGGAAGGATTTATATCCGGGGCACTGGAATTTGATGGCACCGATGATTTTATTAGCAGTAAAATATTATCAGACAGTATCCATAAGGATTTAACATTTTCCTGCTTTATAAAGACTTCCTCGGAAACGGAATCCATTATTGCTGATCTGGGGAATGAATCGGTCTCAGGTTTGAAAATTGGAATGAACCCGGAAGGAAATATATTCCTGGATTCGGATGGGACGGGTTTGAGTGAGGATATTACATGGACAATGCCAGTAAATGATGGTTCATGGCACTTTATTGCCATTCAAAGAGATAGCGCAAGCTATAAATTATACATCGACGGGTCTGAACCTGTAAGATCAGAACAGGGAAGCATAGAGAAGTATGATCAATTAAACCTGGGCTCTAAACGGGATGGAAGTCTTCCATTTCAGGGGATTATAGATGAGGTAAAATTATTTGATTATGCGGTGAATGTGGAAAGTTTTGAAAGAACATACCGGCCGACTTCTCCCTTGAACCTGCGTGTTTCGCATACCAGGATGAGAATCAAGCTGGAATGGAATGAAAACAGTTTGCGGGAGGAAGGTTATATTATCGAAAGGAAAATCAATGATGGAGAGTGGGAGACCATTGATAGCCTGGATACGGAAACATTCAAACTGGTTCTGGACCTGGAATTATACAGTACAAGCTATTCATTCAGGATCAGAGCATATAATAAATTCAGTAATTCTGAACCATCCAATATTGTAACTGTCATCAGTCCTGAGGACCCCAATACAGGAATATTTGAGGACAGATCAGAGCCGGATATTAATTTTTCCGTATATCCAAATCCTTCAAATGACTCCGTTACCCTGATCTCAGATGAAAAGACCGCAGTTGTTATTTATAATATGAAGGGAGTTTCTTTATTGAAAATAAACGGCTTCTCAGGCAAAGAAATAATAAACATACAGGATTTTCCTTCGGGTATTTATCTTATACGCTATACAGGTGATAATGGAAGTGGGGTCACAAGGTTAGTAAAAGAATAAAACGACAGGAATTTAAAACCTTATACCTGTTTTAAAAGAAAATACTTCAATACGATCCGATTTTTCCTTTAACAATGAGGGGAAAGTCATATGACTGTATTCAATCTTGAAAATATAACTGACTTTCTTATTTTCAGGCCGGATATTATAACCAAAATCAAATCGGGTTTCGTGCCCGATGGTATGACCTTCCATTCCTTCCAGCCAAAGCTGATTTAAGAGAAGTGAATAACTAACGAAAGGAATGGATTTTTTTTCTTTGCTGATATTATGGATGATGGACCAGCCATAATGCAACATTTTCGCCTCTGGATTGCCATTTTCACCTCCTCCGAAAAAGGTGCCAAAACCCAATGGAACTGAAATATATGCATTCCTCGTGGTTTTGAATCCGCTAACCTGCCAGGCAACCTCAAATTGGGCATTCCAGCCGGTTGGAGTTATATCGTATGAGGAGTGAGGAATATACCGGATTCCTGTTTCAAAACTTTTAATTTTGGGGACCACATTGAAATCCTGGCTGCTCGCTGAAAATACAAGGAGACTTAGCAGGAAAGAGAAAATAAACAGTTTGCTTTTCATGTACATATATTACGGTATCTCATAAAACAAACTAAAATTATGTTCTTTTGTTTAATCGAAGCAGTAATTTAACAGAAAGCAAAACAATTTTTATTTCAAAAAAAGACACCCAGTTTTGACACTCAGGTTTTTAAAAATCTTTTATGCTTTGGTGGCATTTTGAAATAAGTATACCTGCCGGAATGTTTTCCTGTTTTCCGTACTTTATTTTCACTGACCTGGTAGGTACTTTGTTCTCCTGCAATCCGGGAAAAATAAATATCATTCTCTTTATTTTTTTCATCAATCATCCTGACAAAGGTAAGGTTGGGATCAAAATCAGCTTCCAGGCTGTGATGGCACACAGGACAATAAAAATCGAGTAAATCACCATCTTCAATCACAAAACTCGGATGGGTGACACTTTCATAATTCCCTATCTGCGGGTTCAGCAAGATTAGTCCAAATTCCTTTTTATTGTTCCTGATCCGGAATATGATATGGTTTCCTACTTTCAGGTGTCCATGGCAATGAGGGCAAATAAAATAGTTTTCCATGATGTTTTGGTTTTATATTTTAATTACAAGATACAACCCCGGAGAGGCTAAGATCAAGTTTTAAAGTGTGAAAAATATTTCCATGTTAAAGAATTTACTCAAAAAGCCTGAATTATTGTCCTGCAGGTCAATAATCCAAAATAAGGTTTGACGCCAAAACCCGGAAGGATCAATTAATGTCCTCAAACAATAACTTTTTTTAATAAAAAAATAGGTTCTTCCTTTGTAGGAGTAGTATAGTATCCAGATTGGCTTATTTTTTTTCCGAAATCATAACCATAATAATCCAACTCAAGATAGTTAGTAGGGTAGAGTAGTTTTTCGACAAATTTTATAGAATCTAAATAGTTATTTATATGTTCTTCAATTACCAATGTGTCTTTTAAACCAAAAGCATCACGGA
>CBDUPM010000271.1:0-4557 GCA_965369105.1 uncultured Bacteroidales bacterium
ACTTGTTTATTAGTATGGATCAGCAAAATATACATTCCTGAATTCAGATTATTAAGGGGAATTATTGAATTTTTTGTTTTCCCATATTGCAGAATTTGTCCATTCAAATCCAGGATTTTATAAGTTGAAGAAACACCGTTTATGTTGGGATTGAGGTATAAGAGATCAATCGCAGGATTAGGCCAGGCAATTAAAATATCCGGGACCTTCTCCCTGATTCCAATGGGAAGTAAAACCTCGAAACTCTGTTTAACTGAGGCAGCTGGCAGGAAGTTTTCATCTCCGGGCTGGGAGGCCTGAACCTCCACAATCCCGGCTTCACCAGTAAGGGAAAGGGTAATTCCGTTCACAGTTGCCGGACCTGAAAGGATTTCAAAGCTCACTTCTAAGCCTGAACTGGCTGTCGCTATAAGTTCAAACGGTTCATCATTCGACATTTTATCACCGATGGCCGGAAAATCAATCGTCTGAGTCTCCTTAAAAAAGGCCCAGCCACTTACGTTTCCAAGGTCGAGTGAGTTATAAGCATTGAATGTCGCGCCCCCGGTGGCACTTATATCCTTCAGTTCCAGAAAATAGCCGTTAACCACTCCGGAAGCCTGGCTGATGGAACATTGTACCCCTTCCTGTACGGAAGAAATTGAAATCCTGTCCTCTTCTGTCCCATTTGCGATCATTTGCTGGGTGGTTATCGACTGTCCGCCGGTGATCTTTAATGACTTCCCGGGTTCAATCAGGAAGGTATCCACAGAAATACCTGAACTAATGCTTGCCTGATCGCTAAATTTGTTATGTACTGCGGATAAGTTACCCAGTTTTACCTGCACATTGCTGTCGCCGCCGCTCCTCGTGGATAAGGAACTGCTGAATTGCAGATTGGAGTTTTCACCATTAAGACTCAGGTTGTCACCCAAACCGTTCCATCCCATCCCTCTTAAAAAGAACGTGGATTCCCCCAGGTTAAGAATTTTTTGATCATAGCCGCCAAAATACAAACGGAAATCTATATGCATCCAGTTATCATTCGTAGAGAATGTGCCATTGTTGAGATGAATTTCCCTCACCGTCAGACTGTCCTGAAGCATATAATGACCCGTTCCCAGAAAATAGAAATAGCTATTTGTACCTGGTTGAGAAGATTTTCCTGCTGTGATACTTATCTCATCCTGAGCAAAGAAATTAAAATGGTTTACATTTACAATCATGCCGGGGATCAGGGTAAGGGAACCATAAATATTCATGGTTTTCTGCGACCCTTCCAGTCGTGGAGTATGCAGGGCACCAGTCCAGGACATGGACTTAAACGTGACTTCTTCACTGTCAATCGTAACCATTTGGCCTTCGGCAGTAAATGAATTTTCATCAAAATAAACATTATCAATGGAAGCGGGTTCCCGGGTTCTGAAATCACTGCCACCGGAACTTCCTGCCCAGTGATTTGAGTAATCACTCCAGTTTCCACTACCCCCAACCCAGTAGAAATCCTGGGATAAAATCCCGGTAATATTCCATCCGGTGTTGTTTCCATTATCTGTGCTTTCGGTTGCATTAAAAGTAGCTCCACCGGTTGCATTCATATCCTGCAGGATCAACCAGCTCCCATTTACTGTTCCGGAAGATAGTGATAAGCTGGCCTGAGAACCTGCTTCTGAGGATGAAAGGTTTATAGGTTGACCCGGAGTTCCGTTCAGGATCAGTGATTGAAGGATGGTTTGTGTACTTCCCGCTTCAAAGGAGGCATCGGCCCCAGGCTTCACTTCCAGGATATTGAAGGTGTTCTGGTCCACGATGTTGGCATCTTCTTCCAAAACTACCTTGTTAAAGGAGAAATTGCTTCCTTCGAAATCCCGCTTTACCCGAATGGTTGAGGTTTCCGCATCAAATACAATTTCTTCATCTCTGAGAGAGAAATCACGGGTGTAAATTTCACTGCTGTCCAGACGGATGGAAATATCTTTCCCATACTGACTGAAACTAAAACTCACCTCAATATCATATCCGTTCGAGTCAAATGTACATGCATCATGGATGTTGAAATTTCCAGTTTTCACATCGCTCAACAGTGACCAGCTTCCATTGCCTTTGAAGGATAGATTCTGGACAACAATACCCCCGGTATTAAATGTATTCCCGGTTCCGGCACCTGCACAGTCCAGATTGTAGATCGAGCCGGTTAATTCGGAAATAAAATGCACACTGCCATAAACAGTTAATGGATTTCCATAGGCTGCATTCAGGGCAGGGGAATTGGTGGTTCCTGAAAAATCAAGGGATGCACAACTGAAGACCGAATCAATCACAACTTCCTGTCCGTCCTGGGAAAAAGAACCGGCATCAAAATATACATTATCAAACCGGCTTGGAACTGAATTGTGAAATGTACTTCCTCCGGAACTGGTAGCCCAGTGAGTAGAATAATCGCTCCAGTTTCCTCCATTGCCTACCCAATAATAATCCAGTGCCGTTATAGGATTGATTGTCCAACCATTGGTATTGCCATTGTCAATACCGTTATTAATGGTGAAGCTTGCACCCCCTCCGGCATGGATATCCTGAAGTATGACATATTCAACATTTATGGAACCTGAACTCTTACTGAAGGTAGCTTCTGATCCTGTTTGGGTGGATTGTATCTCAAGAGGATATCTCCTGGAGGCGTTTATTTCTAATTCTTCGATGGTAATTAGGGCACCGCTTTCCACTTCTATTTTATTGTAAGCAAATCCTGCATTCCCCAGACTTAATTTATGAATGCTGCAGTCATTATATAAAATTCCGCCTTCATTAATCTCCACATGATAGTAAGAATAGGGACCGGTGTTTTCCCAATCCCCATAAAATGAATTTGTTTTGATGGTTGATGTACCCATGTCAAAACTATTGTTGGTTCCTCTCATACGCCACTGACTGGTATTAATAACGGAACTACCCGCGTTAAAAGCTTTTGGGGAAATTCCGCTTGGGATAAAGGAAGCGTCCGCATTAATGGTGTTATTATTGGTGTTTACAGTTCCGGATAAAAGTTGTATGGAGTTTACATTCAGGACATCCTGCAAATCCCAGCTTCCGTTTCCATAAAACCTGAGAATGGATATTGGTCCCAAATGAGTACCTGATGTTCTTATTGTGTTACCGGTTGTTTCAGATTCCAACTCAATGAATCTAAGGTTGCAGGTCATATCTGCACTCAGGTCGAGGGATCCAAAAATATTTAAAATGTAGGAATTATCACCGGTTTCAAATCCCGGATTATTGCTTACCTCAGACCAGTCCATTGAATTACAGTTTGCATCTGCAATATCGAGTGTTACTATCTGACCGGTAATGGCAAAAGAATTTGCGTCAAAAATCACATCATCTTCGCTTCCGGGAGGTGAGGAGTGGAAGCTGCTACCACCGGAGCTTGTTGCCCAGTGATTTTCATAATCGCTCCAGTTTCCTGATCCCCCCACCCAGTAATACTGAGCATTGGATAATGAAAAAGCACCTGTGAATATGGCTAATAATAAAAATTTGAATGATTGAATACGAAAGGACTTGAAGTTTGTTTTCATAACAGGTCGTTTTTGTACGAAGGAATAATTATTATCAAATATTTTCTGTGACATTTCTAAACCTCATTCAGATTTAGCAACTCAACCAAAAAAGGATATTAAGATATATAAATCTGAAATAATAGCAAATTTTTTTTTCAGGTTTCTGAGATAAATCCAATGGGGCTGATGATTTGCATGGAAGAAATAGAAGGGAAGGGTCTAAAAATTTCTCTGATTAATTTCCAAAAAGTGTTTTTTGCCAATGAACATGAAAAGATGGATGAAGGTGTTTTGTCCGATGAAGTCTCGGTATAAAAATAAGGACCTGAGACAAAATTCCGGGCTTTATTTTTCATAAAATTTAGCTTGACCCAGGCAGTAAATATTCAAGGATTGCAAATCCTATGGAGAATGATTTTTGTTTTATGCTTCAAATGCTTCATGTTACTGCATCATCCTGTTCAACTCACTCCGGTACCGGGATGCACTTTTACCGGTAAACTCCTTAAAAAGTTTATTGAAATGCGAGAAATTATTGAATCCACATTCATAACAGATTTCAGTAATGCCCTTCGAAGTTTCTGTTAGCAGTCGCCTGGCCTGGACAATGCGGTATTCATTTACAAAACGGGTAAAGGTTTTACCGGTTGAACGCTTAAAATATCTGCAAAAAGACGGAACGGTCATGCTGGCAATATCTGATATTTCCTGAAGTGATATTTCCTGTTCAAAATTCTGATTGATATGTTTATAGATCCTGTCTATCCGGTTGCTGCCTTGGAGGGTGGTTTCAAATGCAAATCCTTCAACATTCAGAAGGCTGTATTCTTTTGAATTGGCCAGGTCCATCAGGATTTCCAGAAAAAGCAGGATTCGTTCGAATCCTGAGTAGTTAATAATCTTTTTAATTTTCGGACCAACAGTTTTTCTTATTTCAGGTTTGAATAAAACTCCAGACTTGGCTTTTTCAAAAAGTACGTTGATGGGTTTTGTTTCCGGCAGATGAAAAAAATGCTCCCCC
>CBDUPM010000272.1:0-4556 GCA_965369105.1 uncultured Bacteroidales bacterium
TAAAAACACCTATTCCGCCCTATTCCACGCTGGTGTATGAAGTAAATGCCAAAGAAAGGTCAACCTTCTCAACGTCCAATTAAAAAGATTGACGGCCTCTTATGGAGGTCCGGCTTTTTCTTCTTCCAATCCGCTATTCTCATGGTTTTAATAAATTCTGTTGGAAGACTGATATCTGTTGCAATGCATAACTTCAAATCCTTAGAGCTTGTTTTCAGGATATCATCCAGTAGTTGATTATTCCGGTAGGGTGTTTCGATGAAAATCTGGGTTTGATTTAACCGGATGACAGAATTTTCAATTTCTTTCAGCTTTTTCAACCTTTCATTGCCTTTAATGGGTAAATATCCATGGAAAACAAAATTTTGTCCGTTTAATCCGGAGGCCATTATCGACATCAGAATAGAAGAAGGACCAACAAGGGGAATTACCTCAATATTTTTTTGATGAGCAATCGAAACTATATCTGCCCCGGGATCTGCAACACCCGGAACACCGGCTTCAGATATAATACCTATATTAATATGTTTATTACATACATCCAGGTAGCCTGAAATATCCTCCGGCCGGGTGTGTTTATTCAATTCATAAAAACGGATATTCTCAATAGATTTGCTGTAGCCGCATTTGATAATAAATCTGCGTGCATTTCTAATATTTTCGACAATAAAATGATCCAGTTCTTGAATAATTTCAAAAACTTTTTGAGGTAAAACTTCTGAGGGTGATGAATCCCCCAGGGTATTGGGTATTAAAAAAACTTTTCCGGGCATTTTTTTTCCTAAAATAACTAAGAATATAGCAGATAATCCAATTCTTATGATCATTTTTTATATTTTCGTTTAATGCTAATACAAAAAATTTGAAAATTACATTTTTAGGTACCGGAACATCACAGGGAGTACCTGTTATCGCCTGCAATTGTATTGCATGTCAATCAACTGATCCACGGGATAACCGCCTCCGCTCATCGGTTTTAATTGAGACAGATGGAAAAAGCCTGGTGGTGGATACGGGTCCCGATTTTCGCCAGCAAATGCTGACAGCCAAAGTTCAAAAACTGAATGCGGTCCTTTTTACCCATGAACATCGTGATCATATTGCCGGACTGGATGACATCAGATCATTTAACTATAAGCAAAGGCAGGCCATGAAAGTTTTTTGTGAAAGCAGGGTGGAAAGGGCACTTAAAAATGAGTTTCCCTATATTTTTGCTGCGAATAAATATCCCGGGGTTCCCGAGGTCGATGTTCAAATTATAAGCAATGAAACCTTTACATGTGGTGAAACAGAAATTATTCCAATCAGGGCGATGCATATGAGACTCCCGGTACTGGGTTTTCGAATCAAAGATTTTGCCTATCTAACCGATGCGAATTTTATATCAGAATATGAAAAAGAAAAACTAATCGGGGTTAAGTATTTAGTTGTAAATGCATTGAGGAAGGATAAGCATATATCCCATTTTAGTCTTTCAGAAGCGATCAGGCTGATTAACGAGGTAAGTCCCCGTAGAGGATACCTGACGCATATCAGCCATCAGATGGGTTTGTACAGTGATCTGGAAAGAGAATTACCCGCCAATGTTATGGCCGCTTACGATAACCTGGTAATTGAATACTAATTTTTTAAGGTTTTAAATGACCTCAGGAAAAAGAAAAGCGTAAACATGCTCAACACTAAAAAAATAATCCCGGCAAGCAGAAAGGCTTCATAAAGGGTATAGGTATCGGTATACCAACCCAGGAATGGCCCGATGATTGCAAAATTTAAGCGAATTATAAAATTCCTGACGGACAGAACAGTAGCTCTCACATTTGATTCCGTAATCCGGTTTATATAATCTTTTAATACGGGAGTGGCGAATCCGCGTATAGCATAAAAAGCAAAAAGTATAATTATAGAAAAATAACCGGCCGATTGACTTAAAAGGATATAGAATACCGGGATAGTAAAAGCAATCAAAAGGATAGATTTTCTATCTCCGATTTTCATCTCAATTTTATACGCAATGGCAGCTATCAGTCCAACCGTGAGATTTAAAAGGGTCCAAAGGAGACCAAAACCTTCTATTGGAATCTTCAATTCAAGAAATACCGGTTGCACAAACCAGGCCATGGTAAGTGTAGCTGTACCTATAAGGGCTGAAAAGTAAATATTCCTTTTTAATTCTTTGTTTTCAAAAAGTGAGAATTTTACAACTTTTAAAATATCATTGAATTTTACCCCAATTTTCTTATTCAGTCTGTGGGGCTCGACAAGACTGAATGCCGCCGGTATGGCAATAAGAGCTATCAGGGTCTGACCAATGTAGGGTGTTCTCAGGCTTATGCCGGCTAAAATCCCACCCAATACTCCGGCCAGTGCTTCAGCAATATTTCCGATGGAAGTAATTCTCCCTTCATACTTTATGTAATCTTTTTCTTTTTTCATATCGGCCAGACTATCATAAAGCATGGCGGAATCGGCTCCGGAAATCAGGCTTTGACCTAGTCCGAGAATAACCTCTGCCAAAAGAAAACCCCAAAATCCACCGCTTAGACTGTAAGTAAAAAAACCTGTAAATCCCAGGATTGTTCCAAAAAACAATGTCCTTTTACGCCCCAGGACATCTGCCAGGTATCCGGATGGAATTTCAAGAATAACAATAGTTATGGAATAGATTGCCTGTAACAGCATCACCTCTTTCATCTGTAAGCCATTCTCCATATAAAATGGAACAACAATGGGCATAAAGAGCATAAACCATTTGGCTATCTTGATGAGATATAGCTTGAATATATTGGAACTGACTTTCACTAAATATTTTTCAATGCAAGGCGCAAAGTAAAGAAATATTTTTGACTATTGTAGGACATCTTTTATCCCTGAAAAATAGATTATTTTTGAACAAAAAGCTTGTTATGAATCTGATTGAAAAAATAATCGCAAAGCATTCCGGTAAATCTGTGGTAATTCCGGGTGAAATAGTGGATGTTGTAATAGATGCCAGGGTGGCCAGGGATTTTGGAGGAGCTAATGTAGTGAAGAATATGATTGACAATGACCTACGCGCAGATGACCCTTCCAAAACCTTCTTCACCTTTGATTGCAACCCTACCGGATCGGATCAGAAGTATGCAGTCAATCAGCATATTTGTAGATTATATGCCCGGGAAAACGATATAAAAGTATTTGATATTGATAAGGGTATCGGAACCCACATTATGATTGAAGAAGGATATGCCTACCCGGGATCTACTGCAGTTTCAACTGATTCTCACGCCAATATACTGGGTGCTGTTTGTGCATTTGGCCAGGGCATGGGTGATAAAGATATTGCAGCCGCATGGGCTCATGGAAAAGTATGGTTTAAAGTCCCGGAGTCAGTAAAAATAAATATCCTTGGCCATTTTCCGGAAGGAATTACGGCAAAAGATATTGCTTTAAATCTCCTGGCGGAATTTGGGGCTAACAAATTATTGGGATATTCCATTGAAATATATGGGGAAGCCATTGATAAATTAAGCCTTGACGAAAGAATAACGATTTCATCAATGGCCACAGAAATGGGAGCTATCATTCTTTTATTTCCTCCTAATAAAGAGGTGTTAAGATATTGTGAAGCCCGTGTTCAAAGAAAAATTGATCCCCCGGTAGCGGATAGAGATGCTGTTTATTCTGAAGTCTTTAACCTGGATGCTGCCGGTTTTATTCCCCGGATTTCCAGACCCGGACAACCACATGATGCCATTCCTGTAAATTCCCTTCCCAAAATAAAAATAGACTCAGCCTTTATTGGCAGCTGTACAAACGGAAGGATAGAGGATATGCGCGCAGTGGCCCAAATTTTAAAAGGGAAAAAAGTAGCACCCGGTGTCGTTCTTAAAATTGTTCCGGCCACAGATCTGGTATGGCAAAGATGTATGGAAGAAGGATTAATGGAAATCTTTAAGGATGCCGGAGCATTAATCTCAAATGCCGGATGTGCCGGTTGCGCTGCCGGGCAGGTAGGACAAAACGGTGAAGGTGAAATAACCGTGAGCACCGGAAATCGCAATTTTCCGGGAAAACAGGGAAAGGGAGAAGTCTACCTGGCCTCCCCGGAAATCGCCGCAGCCTCTGCAGTGGCAGGCTTTATTACCACAGCAGAAATGATTCCGGAAACACCGGATTTATTTGAAAAAGGAGAAGTAAAGGCGGATATTCACAAAAGCCCTAAAATAAAAAAATCAGAGAAAAAACCTGTATTACTGGAAGGTACAGCCTGGTACGTAAAGCAGGATAATATTGATACGGATATGATATTTCATAACCGTTACCTGACCATTACGGAACTCTCTGAAATGGGGCAATATACCTTTGATAATCTGAAGGGCTTTGAAGACTTTGCTAAAAAGGTTAAAGCGGGAGATATTGTGGTGACTGGTAAAAATTTTGGCTCCGGTAGCTCGAGACAACAGGCCGTTGATTGTTTCAAATCATTAAAAATCCAGGCAATTATTGCAGAATCCTTTGGCTCGATATATGAAAGAAATGCCATAAATGCGGCTTTTCCGGTTCTGATTTGCAATCAA
>CBDUPM010000273.1:0-4555 GCA_965369105.1 uncultured Bacteroidales bacterium
GATAATCCCCTTGAATTTCTGTACCGCTTCCTTCATCTGAGCCTCAGACAAAACGGGAGTTGTAATGAAAACGGTTTCATACTGATTTAACATAAGTTCTGTTTTTTATTATTTTTAATTAAAAAATGTCCGCAAAAATAAGACTTATTTTCTATTCAAACAAGCTTTTTTACCGTTTAAGCTGCTAAATTGGTAAAAACAATTGCTATTTGAAGCTCTGGTCGTAAAGCATTGGAAATAAATGCCGGGAGAAAAGAGAGTGGTGGGTATTCCAGGGATGCTTTCATGGCCTAAGAATCCGTAATTTCAGAACCACGGAACCCAACATGTGCATGATTACCTGGCTAATCCTCCAGCGTATCCCACCAGGTTTTTTTCATAATAATGCCAGTAACCACTACTATTCCAATGGAAACAAGCAAAGGTACCCCGGCTTTTATAACCAGGTAAATCGGAAGAGCCACAATGGCTGTCTGACCGATAATCCCTAAAAATACATTGAGCATATCTCTTTTGAAATAGGTATTTTTCTGAAAATCCGGGTTTTCAGCAACTACAAGTTCATGGACAGGTTTCCAGAATCCCCAGGGACGTACCTTGCTGTAGAATTCTTTCAATACTTCCATATCGGTGGCAGGATAGAGGTAGGTACCCAAAACACATCCAATGGATGCAATTATAACGATGAAGGGAAAGGCATAAAGGAACCTGATATCGGGAGCAAAATTCGGGTAAATACTTTCAAGAATCGAAGGAAAGATCAGGGGCAGGGAGCTGGCAGCCATGCCAAATACCATTCCCCAGAAAAACCCATATGAATTAAATCTCCACCAATACCATTTAACAATATTTGCAGCAACATAGCCTCCCCAGAGAGCTGAAACAATAATTTGAAGGAGTTGGTTTACATTTTTGGATGCCATACCGAAAATAATCGATATGATGACAAAAATAATCCCGGAGAAATAATTTGAAAGTTTAACCTGCTTGTTACTTGCATTTTTATTGACATATCTGAGATATAAATCATTGGTAATGTAGGCCTGAGCAGCATTCAGGGTTCCGGCGAAAGTGGAAATGAAAGCCGCAAGAAGTCAGGCCAGCAATAAGCCTAATAATCCTACCGGAACAAATTCATTAATGGCTGAGGGCAATACCTGCTCATAATCAATATTACCGGCAACTATCAAATCCAGTTTATCATAAAACAGTATCCCCAGGACGGCAAAACCAGCAATAAGCAAATATCGTGAAGGCATCAGAACAACACTTACAAATCCACTCATTTTTGAAGCTTCTGAAGGTGATTTGGTAGCCAGGATTTTTTGCATATCATAGGTTGGGGTGGGTCCTGCAACACTTACCAGGAAACCTTTCGTAACCATCATCATAAAAAAGGCTGTAAACATCTGGTAGCCATCTTCCTTTATTTTGTGCTGAACATCGGCAATTTTTTGAGTCCAGTCAATATCTAGGGTTTGACCGAAAAATGGAGAAAGCCATCCATCCGGAACATCGAAAATGTTTGCAGAAACAGCTTTCATGGCTATCACAGCAATTACAACCGCAGAAATAGTCATGATGGAATATTGGATCACATCTGCAATTACGATACTGACCATTCCTCCAAGCACAGCATAAAAAACAGCAAAAACGGTAAATACGATTCCATAGAGGTGAGGTACAAAATCAGGATCAATATTCAGGTTAAGAAATGAATTAACATATTCCCACGGGATGAAAATCTCCATGAATTTACCTAATCCAATAAAACCATAAGCTAGAAAGCCCAGACTGTTTGCTATAGCGAATATAACTATTACCATATGAGATAATTTTGCACCGGAATCGAAACCAAAACGATGATTGATCCATTCTGCACCGGTGGTTACACCGGAACGGCGCAACCATGCTGACAGATAAACCATTAAAAATACCTGGTTAAAAACCGGCCACAACCAGGGCAGCCATATGGATTTCAATCCATATACAAATAAGGCTGTAACCAACCACATAGTACCCGAAATATCAAACATTCCGGATGCATTGGATAAACCAAGCATATACCAGGGCAGCTTATTTCCTCCAAGCAGATATTCTCCCTTACTTGACTGAGCACGTTTTTTCAATAATATCCCCAAAAGGCTGACGGTTATCAGATAGGCGGCAATAATAAGAATGTCTACAAGCTGGAGTTTCATTATTAATTTGATTTTATTTTACAGACAGGAAGCAAAAATAAGAAAATCGTCAAAAGCTGTTAGCTTTTTAAAACATATGTCCAAAGCCTATTCTTTCGGAAATGTAAATATTTAACAGGAACTCAATGATAATCAAGTCAAAAAGCATTCAGGAATTCTCCCTAACCCCTTAATAAAAAAATGAATTTATTGCCTGGCTGCCAGGTGAGGCTAATTTAAATTAATGCAAATGTTGAAGGTTATGGGCATCAAATGGCATCTATTCTGCGAATCCTTTTTAGGATATTTATCAGGAATAGTGTGTAAATGAATGTATTAATCAGCCAGATTACAGACAGTTTAAATCTTGATGCAGGAATTAACTGGTTATTAAAGCGCTTTTCTGAAGCGAAAAAATGCGATCTTCCCAATGGCTTTTCAGGAATCAGGTAGACATTACTGCCTTCTTTTAATAACTCCTCTCCGCGTAAATAAATTTGTTTTGATTTATTATTCCCCTTAACCAGTTCTGAAACCTTTTGGTTGTGATGCAATGATTTGAATTCGGACAGGCTCATCCCGGCCAGTGAGTCTTCCAGATTCCGGGCTATCCTTCTTTCTTCCCCCTCTGAATCAAGCAATTGACTTTCCGTCAAAAAACTCAGGTAGGTCAGGTACCCGAAAATTTCTTCATGCAACAGGCTATCATATGAGGGGACATTTAACAGGGAAGCTTTTTCAAATGGTGCAACTTCTTTCTGGATCAGGAGTTTTCCAAATTCTCTGGATAAAAGGGACAGGTTAAGCTTCAGGCTGTCTTCATTTTTATTTACATATTTATGACTATGGCATTGTTGAAGTTTTTCTGACAGCAAAGGAATTGTTGTGTTTAACAGGTAATCAGCATTATAAGCTGTTTTTTCGTTTTGGAAGAAGTATTTATTATAGGGATTTTCAGAAAATTCGGTTACCATAATTGCCTCATAGGCCCATCTTGAAGGTGCAATTTCTGCAATAAGCGGCAGCCTGCTACCCTTATTTCCCGGAAAATCATCGGTTTTATCATAGGGAATTAAAAAGCCGGTAAATAATAAGGAGGGCAGAAGGAGAAAGGGAATCAGTATATAAATGGTTTTTAATTTTTTTAGTCCGCTTGAGAGGACCAGTCCAACAAGGCACCCCGACACCATTAAGCTGTAATAAATAAGAGTGTGTTTTAATATCATTCCTGTTATTCCAAGACTCAGGTTTGTTATTAAAGCATAAATATAGCTTACAAAGAAAGTGATGATAAAAAGGTATACGACTTTCGAATTTTGATAACTGAATAAACTCATGTTCATGGACAATTCCCTTTTCAGTTGTTTTTTTTCTGAAAAAACCTCCTCTGCCCCTGTAAGGATACCCAACAGGAACATCAGGTTAACAGAAATGAAAAAGAAAAGAGGTAAAAAATCATTTTCAGATAAAAGGTATTCTCCTCCTGAGCTTAATCGTAACACCCAGCATAATATTGCTCCCATCACAGGAATAACAATAAATAACAAAAGCAGATAATTTATATCCTTTAGTTTAAGATTAATATTTCTTAGGAGATAAATAATAAACTGCTTTTCAATATTCGGAATATGGGTGGTTTGAATAGGTATAGGTTTATTATCGCTTGTTTCTGTCAATTTTTCCGGACTTGATCCACTCTGAGATCTCCATGCATCATACCAGGTTCCGGGAGAAACCTGCCTTTGATCACTGGGACTTCCATCGGAATGAATTTTCTTGGTTTCAATAATTTTCACCACATCCTCTGCTGAAATTTCTTCCTTTCTTGACTGAATGAAATAAAAGGGAAGAAGACCGGTATTTCTTAAAAATGCCAATGATTTTCCGGGTTCCCCGGTATAAACAAGATATCCTTCCTGGTCGATCAACCATATTTTATCAAACATATTAAATACTTCCGATGTAGGAAGCTGGGAGGTAAGGATAACCAGTTTTCCCTGATTAACTTCCTCCCTGAGCAGAGAGGTTATTTTTTTTGTATCTGAAAAGCTAAGTCCTGACAAAGGTTCATCGAGATAAAGGATATAAGGTTTCCGTATTAGCTCCATGGCGATCTTGATACAAATTCTCTGGTATCCCGATATTTTATGTCTGATAGTATCCCCTGCCTTAAAATTACGGATGCTCTCGAGCTGGAGCTTCGCAATCACTTCTTCAACTCTCTGGTTTATTTCTTTAGGTGTTAAATTCCCGATGCACAGATGGGCATTGTACATCAGGTTTTCATAAATAGTGAGGTTTTTAAAACTTATTTCTTCCTGAGGGATATAACCGATTACAGGTTTTAATTTAAAGCTGTTTTCTACCAGGTCAGA
>CBDUPM010000274.1:0-4532 GCA_965369105.1 uncultured Bacteroidales bacterium
ATGGCAAGAGCGGCCTTTATCATGGACAGAATCATGCATAAAATCGGACTGCACGGAAAATCATTCATTCCGCTGGTTATGGGATTTTGTTGCAACGTACCTGCACTTCTTTCCACAAGGATAATTGAAAGCAGGAACAACCGTCTCTTAACCATGCTTATCCTGCCATTTATGTCGTGCTCAGCACGTTTACCGGTCTATATCCTTATCATAGGAGCATTTTTTCCTTCGAATCAGGGTACCGTGCTTTTTGGAATATATTTAACAGGCATTGTCATGGCGGTTTTTTCCGCTATTCTCTTTAAAAAGCTTTTCTTTAAAAAGGATGACAGTCCTTTTGTTATGGAGTTGCCTCCCTATCGAATGCCAACTGCCAGGAATGTATTGAGACATACCTGGAGTAAATCCTATGAATATCTTCAAAAAATCGGAGGAATAATCCTGGTTGCTTCCATAATCATTTGGGGTTTAAATTATTATCCTAATAACAGCCGGTTAACTTCAGACAATTCTGTTCAATCAGGTACCAATGTTACCTCCGCTGAAAATCATCCGGATGAAAAATCATACTCATACCTGGAACGGTTTGGGCGTTTTGTCCAACCGGTTGTAGCACCCTTAGGATTCGACTGGAAGATGACCGTAGCCATACTGGCAGGTATTCCGGGTAAAGAAGTCATTGTTAGCACACTGGGTGTAATCTATGAAAATGAGGGTAATAATGAAAGTCTCGCTGAAAGAATAAAAAATGACCGCTACAGTGAGGGAGAAAAACGCGGACAACCCGTGTTTACCACTGCTTCTGCCCTGGCATTTCTGATTTTTATTCTTATCTATTTCCCATGTGTGGCCGTAATAGCCACTATTGCAAGGGAATCAGGCAGACTTTCGTGGGCAGGATTTACAATTTTATACACTACTTTTTTTGCATGGTTATTTTCCTTCGTGGTGTATCATGCAGGATTATTAATACTATAATTATGATACAGGAGTATACCGCTTTCATTGTATTTTTAGGAGCAATAGTCTTTTCTTCCTTCTCTGTTGTGAGGTATCTTATCAGATTCAAAAGAACCCAGGGAAGTAACTGCGCCGGTAATTGTAATTGTAAGCCGGAGGAGCTAAAGGATATCCGAAGGGTAGTGCTACATAAAAAATCTTCCGATTTTAAGCATGTCAGACTAAAGTGAATCTAGTTTTTTGTAACTTGCTGAATAAAAATGCAAATCATTACCGATTTCGAATCAAAGCTTGATGATCTTAAAAGTAGAGGTTATCGGGTTAAAATTGAAGAATACCTGAGGAAAGGAATAGAGATTTTCCGAAAAGCGCCTGAATTATTTATCCTTTACACTATTCTCCATCTTGTTGTAATGCCTTTTGGAGGTATTTTTCTGGTAGGCCCGCTTACAGCTGGTTTTATAATTGTATCGGCCCGTTTAGACAATAACCAGAAAGTTAATTTTGAGAATTTTTTAGATGGTTTTAAATTATTTGCTCCCTTGTTCCTTGTTGCTATCGTCATTTGGATAGTTGTATTCTTTGGCTTCCTGTTATTTGTGCTTCCCGGGATATACTTAAGTGTAAGCTATGTCTTCGCTATGCATTTTGTCATTTTTGAAAAGCTTGACTTTTGGGAAGCAATGGAGGCAAGCCGGAAACTGGTAAGCCGTGAATGGTTCAGTATATTTGGTTTTGTGATCGTGCTGGCATTTTTGAATTTCCTGGGAGTACTTTTTTTCGGGGTTGGCGTTGTGGTTACCATCCCGGTAAGTATGGCTGCTATGTATGCAGGTTTTAAAGATATTTACCTGAATTCGAATTAGCCCCTAGCTGCAATTAAGCTACTCTTTTGCTTTTATAAAATAAAGCAGGCCCGTGGAAGCTGAAAGTTCAGTGGGATTATTTATCCGGATTGTGGTTAATGTCTCAATTTTTAAATCCTTTAATTATATTTGCTGATAAATAAAAACAATTATGAAAAAAGTAATTCAACTGTTATTTGTAAGCCTCATCTTATTATCTGCTTGTAATTCAACAGAAAATAAAACAGAAGGCAGCGATGAAATGAAACCAGAAGCTAAAATAAACCTGGAGTATTTGGTTAGTTATGATATGGATGTCAGCGGAATGACATGCACGGGGTGTGAAAATACCATCATTACCGGAGTTTCTGAATTAGACGGGATTGAATCTATAAAAGCAACTCATACAGACGCCAAAACCTATGTAGTTTTCGACTCTACCCTCACCAGTATTGAAGAGGTTGCAGCCGTGATAGAAGCAAAAGGATATACGGTAAATACCTATGCGATGAAGGTGAAAGAAGAGTCTGCTGAAAAATCAGAATAATTTAAACCCTATTAAATGCCTGATTTATTAATTCTTATAGCAGCAATTGTCCTTATAATTCTTGGTCTTGCCGGCTGTGTTTTACCCGTTATACCCGGACCACCGGTAAGTTTTGTCGGAATATTCCTCCTAAAATATACCCATTATGTAGAGCCATTGGAAATGGACGCCTTTGAGACCAGGATGTGGTATCTTGCCGGTGCGGCTATTATAGTTACGGTGCTCGATTATATTGTACCCGTTTGGGGGACTAAAAAATTCGGAGGAACCAAATACGGAAGTTGGGGTGCTGCCATCGGGCTTGTCCTTGGTTTGATCTTTGGTGGTCCTGTAGGTATTATAGTGGGGCCTTTTCTCGGGGCATTTATTGGAGAGAAAATTGCCGGTCATGATGATACATCCAGCCTCAGGGCTGCATTTGGTAGTTTTCTCGGCTTTCTGACCGGAGTGTTGTTGAAATTTATAGTTTCCGGAACGATTACCTTTTATTTTATAAAAGAATTATTCGTATAATACGGACTTTTAATATTCAAAATCGAATTAAAAAAGGCTGTCTGAAAAATCAGTTATGATTTTTTTGTACTTAAAGAAAGTTCAAGATAATCATAACCGTCTTTTTAGTCAGCCTTATTTTTTATAAGCAGGAAGGTACCCGATCCGCTTGTTGTATCGGATCCGGGATAGAATCATTAGCTTCCCAATGTTGCTACCATTACAGCTTTGATGGTATGCATCCGGTTTTCGGCCTGGTCAAATACAATTGAGTTTTCTGATTCAAAAACTTCATCATTCACCTCCATTGCATCAATTCCGAATTTTTGATAAATTTCTTCACCTACTTTGGTTTCCCTGTTATGAAAAGCCGGGAGGCAATGAAGAAATTTAACACCTGGGTTCCCGGTCAGGTCGACTACCTTTTGATTCACCTGGTAAGGTTTCAATAATTCAATTCGTTCTTTCCATACTTCCTCTGGTTCTCCCATAGATACCCATACATCTGTATACAGAAAATCGACTCCCTTTACCGCTTCGGCAACATTATCGCTAATCGTAATTTTCGCGCCGGTCTCTTTTGCTATTTCAAGGCATTCAGATACCAATTCTTTTGAAGGCTGAACCGCTTTTGGAGCAGCTGCCCGAAAATCCATTCCCAGCTTGGCTGCACCTACCATCAGTGAGTTACCCATATTATTTCTGGCATCCCCCAGATAGCAGAAACTGATTTGGTTCAGGGGCTTATCAGAGTGCTCCAGCATGGTCATTATATCGGCAAGGATCTGAGTTGGATGATATTCATTGGTTAAGCCATTCCAGACCGGAACACCGGCATAGGCTGCCAGCTCTTCTACAATATCCTGCCCGTAACCCCGGTACTCGATTCCGTCATACATTCTTCCCAGTACCCTTGCGGTATCTTTCATAGATTCTTTATGTCCGATTTGTGAACCGGAAGGTCCCAGGTAGGTCACATGCGCTCCCTGATCGAGAGCTGCAACTTCAAAAGCACACCGTGTGCGGGTAGATGATTTTTCAAATATTAAAGCTATATTTTTTCCTTTCATCCTTTGCTGCTCTGTTCCTGCATATTTTGCTTTTTTAAGCTCGAATGACAAGTCTACCAGGTGCTTGATCTCCTGAGGAGTGAAGTCCAGTAATTTCAGAAAGTGACGGTTTCTTAAGTTAAATCCCATGACAGTTTATAAGTGATTTATGATTAATAATTGAGTGCAAAAATAAGATAAAGCTTTTAATCTTCATATTCCATAGTGATTTTTGTACCAAAGCTTTTATCCTCCAGTTTAAATGCCTCGGTAATAACGCTTTTTTTTCCGCCGTTTTCAATGAAATTCAAACATGCTCGAATCTTGGGGGCCATACTTCCCTCTGAAAACTGGCCTTCGTTAAGGAGTTTCAATGTATCTGCATGATTCAGGAATTCCCTGACCTTCTGATCCGGAGTATTAAAACCGGTATAAACAAAAGGAACATCCGTTAGAATATAAAATTCATCCGCCTTTATTCTTGATGCTAAAAGGGAGGAGGCTAAATCCTTATCTATAACTGCTTCAGAGGGTCGTATATTCTTATTCTCATCCATATAAACCGGTACACCTCCCCCACCTGCGGCAATTACAATTGTCCCCTGATTCGCCATAATCTCTATAACTTTTTCATTCATA
>CBDUPM010000275.1:0-4531 GCA_965369105.1 uncultured Bacteroidales bacterium
GATACTTGATGCTGGCGTCAGAGCTTCGAATACCGGAAATATGCAGGCTTATTCTGTGATAGTAACCAAAGAACCTGAATTGAGAGAGAAATTGTGGGAGGCTCACTTTAAGCAGGATATGGTTAAGAAGGCACCGGTACATATTACTTTTTGTGCCGATTTAAACCGCTTTTCTGCCTGGTGTAAAATGAGAGAGGCTGAGCCGGGATATGATAATTTTTTATGGTTTATGAATTCTGCTATTGATGCCCTCCTGGCATCTCAGAATATGGTCCTTGAAGCTGAAGCAAATGGTCTGGGAGCCTGTTATCTGGGCACAGCTACTTATAATGCCGATAAAATCATTGAAATTCTGAATCTCCCGAAACTGGTTGTTCCCGTTGCGGCTATTGTGATTGGATATCCTGATGCAAATCCCCCGCTAACTTCCCGTTTACCCCTCGAGTCAGTGGTTCATGAAGAAACTTATCAGGATTACCATGAAGATAAAATCAATAAGATTTATTCGGAAAGAGAAAGCTCAGAAGAAACAAAAAACCTTCTGGAGGTAAATAAGAAAGAAAATCTGGCGAAAATCTTTACCGATATCAGGTATAAAAAAGGAGATAATGAGTTCTTTTCGGAGAAATATCTGAAGGTGATCAGGGACCAGGGTTTTTCAGCAGATTAAGCTCGTTCAGACCCAATTCCCTATTTAGTTGTTTTGTTGAATTCTTTTGAGGGAATAGTTCCCGGGACCATATTTCAATCCTTTTTCAGCCATCCATATTTACTTTGATGGATCATTTCTGTTGAAATAAGAAAAACCTGACCTTATTATTCCTGTAAAAACAATTGTATGGTTCGTGTCTTTAAATAAACAGGAATATCTTCCAACCTGAATGTGTGTAACTGAAGTTCAATCCTTCCACTGCCGGTAAATTTAATGGGCATATATGCTGTTTCTCCTGTTGCCTCCGCGTAAATGATATCCCCTTCAGTGGGTATACCAGACCAGATTCCATATTCCGACTCATCGCCCACCCAGGACAGGTCTCCTTCCAATATCATAAGTTTCAATTCAAGCCTGAGATTCTCATTTGACGGAAATTCTGCAACCAAAGAATAAATAGAATCTGAGATGATATAGCCGGGATCTTCCATGGCCAGGATATTTGGTCCATATTCATAAAATTCAGGGTAGATAATTTCATTGTTCAATTGTTCTGTCCCTTCCATAATTGCTACGGTCCCCCAGGTAGGGTCAATATCATCGTTCTCATAAACGTCCAGCTTGATTTTCTGATTTCTTTTTTCCGGGTTTTCCAGCATTATTTTAAAATCCACTTCTCCGGATCTGGTTGATTTGAAAACTCTGGAATTATCGGAATTATTCCAATCTGAAAACACCCAGCCTGAATTATCCTGGAAAGGCGAGAAAAACCAAAAAATATCTCCGCTGATTTTTACTTTCAGTTTTGATCCCTCAGGAATTATCGCATGCAGGGAATAGTGACCCGGAAGATAAATACTAACTGTTGAATCGAGTAAATTAAGTCCGTGACTACCCTCAGCCGGATATAAAATAAAATCGGAAAATTCGTATTCCGTAGTATTGATAAAATGATTTACATAGCTTTCAAAATCCGGGATAGTTACCTCCAGTCCCAGAGACTCATAACGATCTTCCAGGTGGGTTCTTATTTGCGGCATTTTCAGCTTAGTTGCATTATTAACCAGTACAGACCCCAGATTTTCACTGTTTAAAATCCCATCTTCCCTGATATCTGTGCTAATATTTGCCAGAAGTTCTGATAATTCAGATACCGAAAGATAAGATTGCAGGATTAAGGAAACCGCCAGAAGAATAGCATTATCCTCACCCGTTTTAGAAATATCCAGAAGCTCTGAATCCATTATATCCGCTTTTTCAATATTAAAGATTTCCAGGATCTCCTTTTGTGCTTGCTTTTTAGCAGAATAAAAATCGATACCGTCAGATATAAGGTATTCTACTCTGGATTTTTCAAGGCTGGATAGCAGATTCACATTCAGGCTGGATTTTTCTGATAAATCTGAAAGAGCATACAGGGAAAGTCTTGCAGCAGAATTTTCATTTTTAATTTCATTGAAATAAAATCCATCGGCCTTTAATTCAGCGAATTTTGAGATCAGGTTTACATTGTCAATTTCGAAGGAACCCTTGTTATCCAGAATTTGCGAGGAGAATGTTTTCCCGGTTTGGACCAGGTTATCATTCAATTCATAGATGGAAATTTCTGTCCCGTTTAAAAAAGGGCCTTTTTGGACATAACCGTCGACCCTGTCCAGAATGATGGAATTATCCATCTCTTGTTCACATGAAATGCAAACTGCAAGAATTAAGAAAAGCAAATAGTATCGGGTTGTTTTCATTATTTAAGGATTTAGATAAAAGCAAGTTACAAATAAATAACAGAAAATGGATGAATGCATTAAATAATCTACAACAGATTCTTCCAAATACGAATGAATTGGTTTTCCCTTGGAATGAGCACTATTTCAGTTCCATAATTCTATATTCCCTTAAACAAGGAGGGTGCAGCAAAGGGAGAAGATGTTGTGAGAATTTGCAGAAAGGCCTTTTTCACTATGCAAATTAACAATGAAGAAGTTGTCTTGCTGGTCACACAGATTTGAAAACCGCAGATCACAGAGATTTTTTCCTGTATATTAAATTGACAATCCCGGTTTCAAAACTTTCTGAATTCAGTAATTCGAATTTTGTCTCCAATGTTTCATAAGGGAAAAGGTGGATTCCTTTTCCCAAAATTACAGGTACCATACTGAGGATCATTTCATCGATAGCGGATTCATTTAAAAACCCGCTGATGAGTTTACCCCCTCCTACCAGCCAGATATTTTTCCTGCTTTCTGATTTAAGCTTTTGAATCCTGCTTTTATTTATGAATGAAAGAAGTTTAGTAGCCGGAGTTCTGACCTCATATTCCGGTTTAGAGGTTACCACATAAGTCTGACAATCACTATATGGCCATTCCACATCAAAACCAAGAACTTCTTCATAGGTTTTTCTTCCCATAATGACCAGGTCTATATCTCTTATGAACTGGTTATAACCATGATCCACCTGGTCTGGATTTTCAATATTCACCAGCCAGTCGAGGGATCCATCCTCCCGGGCAATGAATCCATCCAGAGAGCTTGCTATGTAAAGCTGTATCTTTGACAAATCCTTGCAGGTTATTTCTCTTCAAACTCAATTTTCAGAAAATCGGCTATTTCTTTCATTTCTTTCATTACCGGACCGATTACATTAATTCCTTCTCCGGCAATCTTTTTCTCCTTGCGAAATTCAAGCTCTCCAGGGATGAGAACTTCTTCCTGACCGGGAACCACTTTAGCTCCCTTGAAGGTGTCTATCCACAGGTCCATTTGTTTTTTAAACTGGTCGGCGGGCTGGAATGCATCGATACGCATGGCTCCAAAAAAGTGACCTGTTCCCTCTCCTACTTTTTTATCCAGAACGGGTAAATAGGCCACAGAAGGCGGAACAAAAGGTCCGAAATTAGCCCCTGAAAAGACGGCAGAAAAAATATCCACAATCGCGCTCATGCAATATCCTTTATGACTCCCGTGTTCATAATCGCCACCCAGGGTGAGCATTGAACCCCCTTCTTTCAGAATATCCGGTTCATCGGAAGGATTTCCGTCTTTATCCTGAACATAACCCAGAGGAACCTTTTTTCCCTGTTTTCCGGCAACGGCCAGTTTCCCCCTTGCGATCGGAGTGGTTGAGAAATCTGCTACAAAAGGTAAATGTTTATCTGTTGGAATGGCTACAGCTATGGGATTGGTTCCCAGTAATTTTGACAGGCTAAAGGTAGGTGCTACAAGAGGGTTTGCATTGGTCATAGACATGCCCACCATCTCCTTTTCCAGGGCCATCATGGCGTAAAAACCTGCAATACCGTAATGATTGGAATTTCGTGTGGAAACCCATCCGGATCCTGCTTTTTCTGCTTTCTCCATGGCTATCTGCATGGATTTGGTGGCCGCAATCATTCCGATGGCACCATCACCATCCACCACAGCTGTGCTAGGGGATTCATGAACGATTCTTACATTTGGCTTTACATTAATCCTCCCTGCCTGCCACAATTGAAAGTAATCTTTAATCCGAATCATTCCATGGGAAGACAGGCCCCTCAGTTCGGCTGCAATAAAAACTTCGGTGGCCATGGCCGCATCTTCTTTGCTGCAGCCCATTTTTATGAATACTTCGTTTGTGAAATTCTTTAGGTAGTCTGTGGTGTACATGTGAATATTGTTTATTGTTTACTATTCTTGTTTCTATTAATTAGCATTTTTCTGCCCCATCCCCCGTCTTCCCCTGAAAGGGAAGGAGCTGACAGATCGCTTCGAATCTGACTCATTATTTATGGATAGCTCTTTCATTAGCACATTAGCATTTTCTGCCCCATCCCCCGCCTTCCCCTAAAAGGGAAGGAGCTGACAGATCGCTTCGAATCTGACTCATTATTTATGGATAGCT
>CBDUPM010000276.1:0-4492 GCA_965369105.1 uncultured Bacteroidales bacterium
GCTTACGGGGATACTTTTATCTCTGTTACACCAGAATTCCTATTCCTGCACCAATTATATGGTTACCCGGGGTGCGTCACAGACCGGCTCCACGCTGATTTCCTATGCGGCTGACTCTCATGTATTATATGGTGAATTATATTTTTGGCCTGCTTCAGATTATCCGGAAGGAACTATGCTCGATGTTTATGAATGGGATACCGGTAAATTCCTCGGGCAAATTCCCCAGGTCAGACATACCTACTCCGTTGTCGGAAACATGAATGAGCACTCCCTGGCCATTGGTGAGACCACTTATGGCGGAAGAAGTGAACTCAGGGATACCACTGGAATCATCGATTATGGCTCATTAATCTACATCACTCTCCAAAGAGCTAAAAATGCCAGAGAAGCTATTAAAACGATTGCGGAATTAATGGCAGATTATGGATATTACAGTACAGGAGAATCTTTTTCCATTGCAGACCCGGATGAAGTATGGATCATGGAGCTAATTGGAAAAGGTCCGGATAACAAAGGAGCGGTTTGGGTAGCAAGAATGATCCCTGACGGATATATTTCAGGTCATGCAAACCAGGCAAGGATTCAGACATTTCCCCTTGAAAAAAATAAAACTTCTATTTCTTCAGAAAACCTGAACGATATTTTTAATCCTGAAATTACCACCGTTTATGCAAAAGATGTGATAGATTTTGCCCGTGAAAAAGGATGGTTTGACGGAAAGGATAAAGACTTTAGTTTTTCAGATACCTATGCGCCTGTGGACTTTGGTGGTGCAAGATTTTGTGATGTCAGGGTCTGGTCGTTTTTTAAGGACTTCAGCGATGATATGGATCAATACTTTGAATATGTTACAGGTCATGACCCGGAAAACCGGATGCCATTATGGATCAAACCAAACCGGAAATTAAATAACCAGGATGTGATGGATGCGATGAGAGATCACCTGGAAGGAACAGCTTTGGATATGACAAAAGATGCCGGTGCGGGCCCATTTGGCCTGCCCTATCGCTGGAGACCACTCACCTGGACAGTTGAAGGCGAAGAAGCCACGTATTGCAATGAGAGAGCAACCGGTACCCAGCAAACAGGTTTTTCTTTTGTGGCAGAATCAAGAAACTGGCTACCTGATTACATCGGGGGAATTTTGTGGTTTGGAGTTGATGCTGCATCAGCCAGTGTTTATATTCCCATGTATTGCGGGATGAAAGAAGTTCCTGAATCATTTGAAGTGGGAAATGGGGATTTGCTGACCTATTCTCCGACTTCTGCTTTCTGGGCATTTAGTTTTGTTTCCAATTTCTGTTACCTGAAATACAATATTATGATGGAAGACGTTAAAGCCCTTCAATCCAAACTGGAAAATAAATTTGTAAAAGAGGTTTTATCGATCGACAAAGTTGCGATGGATTTAGAAAAAACCAGCGGGAAGGAAGCTGCACATGACTTTATTACTTCCTATTCAGTAAATGCCGGAAACAATACGGTAAAAGAATGGCAGAAATTAGGTCAGTTTTTATTAGTTAAATACCTGGACGGAAACGTTAAGAAGGAAGAAAACGGGGTATTTAAACGAAATGCCTATGGCTATCCTGCAAATCCCGAATTTCCCGGATACTCAGAAGAATGGAAAAGGGAAGTCATAAAAGATACGGGTGACAAACTGAAGGTAGTGGGTGACAGTCACTAATTTTTTTCCTGGTCAGATTGAAACCGACCGCTAAAAAAGAGACCTGAATATCAGAATAAAAATTATAGCCGACTATTAGTTAATATTGTTGAAAACTTCTTGGCTATTTACGAAAATTATTATACATTTGCAGCCTGTTAAAATTAGCTGTATAATATATTAAAGCGTACCGTAATGGACTTAATGAAAGTTGTTGAAAAAGAGTTTGCTACCGAAAATCAATTTCCTGAATTCAATGCAGGTGATACGATCACGGTACATTATAAAATCAAAGAAGGAAATAAAGAAAGAATCCAGATGTTCCGTGGAACCGTGATACAAAGAAAAGGAACGGGAAATACAGAGACATTTACTGTAAGAAAAATGTCAGGAAACGTTGGAGTTGAAAGAATTTTTCCAGTTTCATCCCCTTTTATTGAAACGATTGAAATCAATAAAAAAGGCCGGGTTAGAAGAGCAAGGATTTATTATCTACGCGGACTCACTGGTAAAAAAGCAAGAATCCAGGAAAAAAGATTCTAATTTCTTTCTGAAAATATTTAAAGCCGTTCCTTTATCAGGAGCGGCTTTTTTTATCTGCATTCAGCAGGTCAGGCAAGGGTGAATTAATTACTTCCAAAGTACACACAATCTCTTTCGCAGTGGCTAAAATCCTGGCTTGTCATTTCAGCCCATTTTTCCGGTCATCGCATTTATTTCCCCGTCCATATTCCCGGAAATTTTCCAGGTTCCTGCTTAAAAGATCCGGGAGCCTGAACTACTAAAACAACTGTCCATTCAGGCAAGCCTTCCTGAAAAAATCGGCATGTACCCGGCTATTTATTTTTGATTGCATCAGCTTTCTTTTGTGCTGCTTCCATTATTTTTTTCGCTTTTTCATCCGCTTCAGTTTGCAAACCGGATGCCTGGTTTCGTGCCGTTTTGATCAATGCATCACCTGACCGTTCTGCAGCAATTTTCTTCACAGGATTGTTTCCTGCTTCTTTCACAAGTTGTTTTTTCCTGAGCTGGGCTTCCCCGATTAGTGCATCCCCTGCATCTGAAGCTGCCTGTCTGATTTTCTCAGCTTCCTCTTCTGCCTGCTTCATTATTTTATCTACCTCTTCACTGACATTCTCCCTGACCTCCTCTTTTACTTTTTCTACTTCTTCCTCCACCTTTTCTTTAACGGCTTCCTTAACCTGTGCTTTCGTGTTTGCCATATTTTCTTTGACATCCAGGCTTAGTTTTGGATCCGAAAAATTACCGGTCACTTTTACGCCAAGATTCACATTTTCACCGGGATCCAGTTTAAATCCCTTTTCAGCGGCCCTGGCTGAAAAATCTTCCACAACATCATTCGCTGCATTTCCAAACTCCTGTCTTGGTATGCTAAATCCTAAATCATAATCCAGTGTCTGGTCAAGTCCCTGACTTCCTTTAACATTTAACTTACTGCTTCCCAATTTCGTTTCAAAGGGTTTTACAAACGCCCTCCCTTCCCTGATTTCGAAACTGATATCAATATCTTTGAATTTCTGATTTGCCAGATCCTCTTTCTTAATCAGTTTTCCGATTTTTGTAAAAGTCTCACTGTCCTCTATCTTAATTTCATCGGTCATTATTCTTCCCCTTCCGACCATGGTATTCAGAACAGGGTTCATTTCAGAATCCAGGAATGTCACAAAATCAAAATTAACCGATACATCTCCCCGGCACTTCTCAGCAATTGGAACCAGTTTTTCTACGGTATTAAAAGTTGAAAATGAAGACTGTATGTCAATATCTGAAATAAGCAATCCCATTTCAGCTATGGGCGTAGTGGGATCCTGAGTATTGTATTCTCCGTTAACCAGCATGGAGCCTTCCAATAAATTCATGCTAAGTTTATCCAATCGTACTTTTGAATCTTTCACCCATAAAACACCCACAATATCATCCAGCTCCATATTATCATAAAGTAGCTTTTTCAAATGGGTTTGCAATTTAAAATCAATATTAGAAGGTATTTCGACTACCTCCATTGCCAGGCTATCCTCTGCTTCCTCTTCAGCCTCTCCTTCAGATTCAGGAAGTAATTCACTAATATTCATATAATTGGATGTGAAATTCAATTCTCCTCTTACAATGCCATCCTCAAATACATAGGGTATAAAATTCTCCAGTCTGCCATCCATGTGAATATCAGACGTACCCAGTTTTACATCCAAAGTATTCAGATTTACAAATTTGGGAGAAAAATTCATGCTTATCTTTTCCAGGTTTACCGGAACAGGTAAATCCTTCCCTTCTACCAACACTCCTGTAATCTCCAATAAACCATCAGCCATAAATGCTTCGTAATTTTCATTTTCAATGTCTGAAAGCTTACCCATAATTTCGATGTCTGCATTTACCAACCCTTGCAATTCCATATCTTCAAGAGGTATAGCATTCTTTAATTTCGCAAGATCAAAATTCGCTTTAACCGAACCGTTCATGTGCAAATCGGCCAGATTCTCAGCACGAAATTTCATGTCGATGGGATTCCCGGCCATTTCCATATGAAACTCGTTCAAATCAATTCTGGTATTTGTTTCATTCACACCATCAAAATAAACCCCAAGATCAATTCTTATATTATCTACGGATTCCGGAAGATCAGGATAGGAGAAAAAGGCATCCTTTACCTTCAGATTCAATCCGACAATGGGTAAAATATCTTCCTTAACTATTCCAAGGGCAGTCCCTTCAATCTCCAGACTACCAGAGGTTTTTAAGCCTGCAAAATCGTCCATATATATTGCAGGGATCATGGATAACAATGACTTAAATTCCGTTTCT
>CBDUPM010000277.1:0-4488 GCA_965369105.1 uncultured Bacteroidales bacterium
GATGTTGAAGTGAACTTTTTATCCCGGCCAGGCTCGATTTTGCATCTTTCCGGTCTTCAAAAGGATTAACAGGAAGAATATAATCTTTTACGGGGTCCAGTTTCTGAAGCAGAAAGTTTGCCATAGCTTTGTAATCATCTCTTACCTGGGAAATGATCTTCACCATCAGCATTCCGTCAATGCCTCCATAAGGATGATTGGAGACGGTAATAAACGGGCCGGTTTTGGGTATTCTGCTTAATTCTTCTTCAGAAAACTCATAATTGATCCTGAGTTTTTTAATCAGCTTCTCAATAAACTCAGGACCCTCAAAATTCGATACTTCAGAATAAAGTTTATTTACCTTATTAATCCTTAATAAGAGCATTAATATTTTTGCCGTACTGGCTCCATAAAATTTATTGAGCTTGGCAGCTTTAATTATATCTTCAGGTTCTATCAGTTTCCGCATCTTAAAAGCATAGCAGTTTAGAACTCAAATATAATGTAAAAATACTTCTGTTGTTTCGATTTAAAAGGGTTGAATTCACTCCAAATATCCATTTCCTATAC
Source organism: uncultured Bacteroidales bacterium (assembly GCA_965369105.1). Taxonomy (GTDB): domain Bacteria; phylum Bacteroidota; class Bacteroidia; order Bacteroidales; genus JAGLSB01. Next base: position 553 of record CBDUPM010000277.1, read on the forward strand.
AAACCAGATACTTAGGATAGCAATAATCCCAATAATAAATACAATTACCCCCGCCATTTTATTCATCCACCAAATAATTTTCAGTCTGAATCTGTGTCTCCAGAAACTGACGAAGGAGGCCAGGGCAAACCACCATGCTGAAGCGCCTGAAAGTACGCCCCCTACCAGGCTTGCCATATTAAAAAAATCAGACCGGATATCATCCACGTTGACACCTGCAAACATGGCAAGAAAAAACAGGATCGCCATAGGATTTGTAATTGTCAAAAGAAATACGGACAAGAAATCCTGGGATAACTTGTTCTTGTTCAATCTTGCCATCCGGAGTTGCCGGACCGGATTTGTATAAAAGATATGGATGCCCAGAAAAATGACCACTATCCCTCCGAATATCTGGAAATATATTTGCTGCGCTTTTATAAAACTGATAATATAGCTAATCCCAAAACCTGCTATAATTGCAAAGATGGTATCGGCAAATGCAGCTCCAAGGCCGGATATAAATCCTGAGACACGCCCCTTATTCAGTGTCCTCTGAACACACAGAACACCAATAGGCCCCAGGGGTATTGTAACCATCAGCCCAACAAAAAATCCTTTCCAGAAAAGTGCAAAACCCATAGAAGCAATTTAGCCTAATTAAATGAATCTGATACCGGTAAATATTATAAAAACCTAACAGGATTATATTTTATATACGGTCAAAATACAAAGAAACTAATTAATGAGATAAAAGAGAATTAATTTTTTCATCGTCCTTATGTAAATAAGGCCAAATTTTAATTTACTTTACATCTTCAAATGCATTATTTCAATGAGTCGTAAAGAAAGAATTATTTATAGCCTTCTATCAGGTCTGCTTTTTGTCCCGGCCTGGTACCAATGGGGGAACGGAATTGTATTGTTCGTTGCATTTATTCCAATGCTTTTTGTAGAATATGATCTGCTTCAAAAAAAGTCGAAAACCAAAGCATGGTTCTGGTTGCCCTTTTTAACTTTTTTTATTTTCAATATTGCAGCCACCTGGTGGATAAAAAATGCCTCGTTTCCAGGGCTTCTTGCTGCCCTTGCTGTAAACAGCTTTATGATGGCTCTGCCATTCTGGCTATTCACCATTACCCACCGGAAGTTAGGAGAGAAGGTTGGTTATATTTCCCTGGTAATTTACTGGATAGCAATGGAGTATTTTTATCTGCATGCCGAAATTTCCTGGACCTGGTTAAATCTCGGAAATGGATTTGCCAATAATATTAAACTGATACAATGGTACGAAGTTACCGGAACTCTTGGCGGAAGTTTATGGGTATTGATCGTAAATATTGGTCTTTTTATGATTCTAAAAGAAATTAAATTCGGCGCTAAAATAAGGCAGGTCAGATCCGGAATTATTGTGGTTTCTTTGGTTATTCTGGTACCCGCAATCATATCCGTTATTCGTTTTTATCAATATGAAGAAGAAGTAAATCCTTATGAAATTGTGGTGATCCAGCCAAATATAGATCCCTATTCAAAATTTAATGATATCCCGGTGGAAGAGCAAATCCAAATTTACCTGAGGATTGTTGATTCACTGGCAGGGTCTGAAACAGATTATATTGTTGCCCCGGAAACTTTCATCAATAACCAGATCTGGCTGAATGACATGGAACAAAACAGCAGTATAAAAAAATTCAGGGAAGTATCAGAAAAATATCCCGGAGTGAAACAGGTCATCGGAATTACCAGCTACAAATTATATGATTCTAAAGACTCCTCTCCTACCTCCCGCCCCTTCCGGAATGATAAATTTTATGATAGCTTTAATACCGGAATTCAAATAGACACAACCAATAAAATCCAGGTATACCATAAATCACAACTGGTTGTAGGGGTGGAAAAAATGCCCTATACCCGATATCTGGGATTTCTTCAGAAACTCATGTTAAACCTGGGAGGAACCTTCAGGAGTCATGGAACCCAGGATTTCCGGGATAGCTTTGTAAGTCCGCAGGACAGTCTGAGGGTAGCCCCTGTTATTTGTTATGAGTCGATTTTTGGAGAATATGTAACTGAATACATTACAGATGCGAAAGCTGACTTCATTTTTGTAATTACCAATGACGGTTGGTGGGGAGATACCCCGGGTTACATTCAGCATAATTCTTTCAGTGCCCTGAGGGCAATTGAAAACCGTCGGTCGGTGGCCAGAAGTGCCAATACCGGAATTTCCACCTTCTTCAACCAAAAAGGAGAAATGCAGGAATACCTGGGCTGGTGGGAAAGAGGAGGTTTGAAAATGAGTTTAAATGCAAATGAAAAGCTGACTTTTTACTCCAAACACGGGGATTATCTTGGCAGAATTTCAGGATTTTTATGCATTGCCCTTCTTTTATACACATTTGTCCAGGCTCTTATTCCAAAAAAATAAGCGTTTTAATAATTTGATTTCCTGAATTATACTGCTGAAACTACCCGGTTATGGCAAAATAATTGTAATTTTCTTTTCCCATCAGGCAACCCTGAAAAAATTTCAATGTCTTTAAATTTTGTAAAAGCTTAAGTGTTGAAGAAAGCGTACCCGGATATCCACAAAGAAACGATAGAATTGAGTAAATCAGGTAATGTGAAAGCGCAATACCAGTTGTACTCACTCTATTCAAAAGCAATGTTCAATATTTGCATGCGGATGTTACAGGTAAAAGAAGAGGCAGAAGACACACTGCAGGAAGCATTTACTGAGGTCTTTGATAAACTGGATTCATTTCGCTATGAATCCGCATTTGGAGCATGGGTGAAAAGAATAGTGATCCATAAATGTATAAACAAGATAAATAAAAAACATCCGGACCTGGTGTATACCGATAAAATAAACCTTAGTCCTGATGAAAGCGAAACTGAATTTGATAATACAGAACTGAAAGTAAAAGAGGTTCATAAAGCCATCGAAAAATTATCCCATGGGTACAGACTTATTTTTAGTCTGTATTTGCTTGAAGGCTACGATCATGGTGAAATCTCTGAAATACTGGGAATTTCGGAATCCACTTCCAAAACCCAGTTTATGAAAGCGAAAAGAAAGGTGAAAGAACTAATAATGAAAGGATTATGAACGACAGATTAGAAGATTTCATAAAAAACAACCGGGATGAGTTTGATATCTATACACCGGATGAAAAACTCTGGGAAGGAATTAAGGCGCGAAGAAAAAACAAAATAAACCCTAAAATATTCCTTAAATACGCTTACCGGGTTGCTGCAGTCTTAATTATTTTTATTGCCTCCTATGCATTTCATGAATACATGGATACCCGGGAGAATCTAAAAATGGCTGAAAATGATCAGGAACTTTACAGGCAAATTCCTGAATTAAAAGAAGCAGAATTCTACTACACAAACCTGGTCCATAAAAAAATGGAGGAATTGCAACCCTTCTTTTCCAGGTTACCAGGCCTGGAGCAGGATATAAAATATGATCTGAATGAACTCGATAGCATTTATGCATCCCTTAAAAATGATTTGAAAGATAATATTGCTAACGACCAGGTTTTAGAAGCTATGATCCAAAACTATCGCTTAAAAATTCAAATCCTTGAAGATCTTCTTTCAGAGGTAAATCAAGAGAAAAGCAACCGAAATGATGAAAAAAGTAAATATAAAATTTAAGATTGCCTTTCTGGTCTTTTTCCCTGTTTTGTCGTTCGGACAAACATTTTCCGACAGGGAAATTACGGTAAAAACCTTCCCGGTAAATGCCCAAACGACCATTGAGGTAAATAATAAGTATGGGAAAATCCATGTTATTCCATGGAGAAAGGACTCTGTGAAATTTGAGATCGACCTGGTTCTCAGTTCAAATTCACTCAGCAAGCTTCACAAAATAAAGAATGGCATTCGATTTGACTTTACTTCCTCCAAATATTATGTAACTGCATTAACAGATTTTGGAGGTACCGGAAA
>CBDUPM010000278.1:0-4482 GCA_965369105.1 uncultured Bacteroidales bacterium
TTACACTTTAGTCACTCGAAACTTCTTTATTAGTTACTGGTTAAATGCTCGTAATTTACTCCAAACATAGTTACAGCAACTCCTTCTCCCTCGGAGAAGGCCGGGATGAGGGGGTAATGCGTGCTGGTTGGTACTATTGTTACTATTGGTGCTTTATTTATCCACCGAAGTTTACGAAGGTGGAGCACATTAAAAATCAATCCCCTTCCAACCCCACAAATCAACCATCTTTCCTGCTTTTTATTCAAAAACGGAAGATTCCAAACAAATTGCCTATTTTTATAAGGAACCATAACATCAGGAAAATGAAATCAATTATTATTCTTATTACTGCCAGCATCATAATCTCTTCCTGCGGGAACCTGAATGAGACAAAACACATTGCCCAGGCAGAACTTTCAGAAAATATCCGGATTAATCAGCTGGGCTATTTTCCTGATCTGATGAAAAAATTTACGGTGGCAGATTCATCGGCTGCGGAATTCAAGCTGGTCAGTATAAATGGCAAAACCGTTTTCGAAGGGGAACTGAAGGAGTATGGAAGCTGGGAACCTTCAGGGGAGTTTTTACTAACAGGAGATTTCTCTGATTACACCAAAGAAGGTAAGTATTTTATCTATGTACCCGGAGTTGGAAAATCATATTTCTTTCATATCAATCCGGGATTTTATTATGATCCAGCCCGGGAAGCATTAAAATCCTTCTTCTTTATGCGGGCATCTATGGAATTGGATGAAAAATATGTAGGGGAATTTGCACGGCCCATGGGTCACCCCGATGACACTGTTTATTATCACCCCTCATCAGGATATAGTACAGGTTTTATTTCTTCCCCGGGAGGATGGTATGATGCCGGCGATTATGGCAAGTATGTGGTAAATGCGGCCATTGCAACTGGAACCATGCTGTCACTTTATGAACTTCGTCCGGATATTTTCCCGGATGGGAACCTGAATATTCCTGAAAGAAATAATGGGATCCCTGAGATACTGGATGAAATCCGGTACGAGCTTGACTGGCTGCTGACCATGCAGGATAAGGACGGCGGGGTTTTTCATAAGCTGACATCCCTTCAGCACGATGGAATAACCATGCCTCATGAAACCCATTCCAAAAGATTTATTATTGGAAAATCCACCGCTGCCACCCTGGATTTTTCGGCACTCATGGCTCAGGCAGGCCGGCTCTTTTCAGAAACAGATTCTGCTTTCTCTGCAAGCTGCCTGAAAGCATCTGTAAAGGCCTGGAATTGGGCTATCGCAAATCCTGAAAGATATTTTGCCCGTAATCCGAAAGGAGTGGGAACCGGTCCTTACAATGATGTAATCCTGGATGAGGAATTCTTCTGGGCTGCAGCTGAATTATTTTGCACCACAGGGGAAGAGATTTATTATAAGGCAATAAACTCTAAAATAGGAGATATTCAGTTCCGCCTGGAAGAAAGCTGGAGAAACTATGTGGATAACCTGGGGTATTATTCCCTTTATTTGAGTGACAGATTAAGTGCTGAGGACAGAAAGCAGCTGGAGGAAGGAATTGTAAGACTGGCAGATTCCCTTCTGGAAAAAGCCAAAAACAATCCCTATGGAATTCCGGTCGAAAGATTTGTATGGGGTTCAAACAGTGATGTTTTAAATACAGCTATCATACAGATTTTTGCACATGAGGTTTCGGGCGACAAAAAATACCTGGAAGCTGCAGCCATGTTCTCCGATTATATTTTTGGAAGGAATGCCACCGGGTATAGTTATGTTTCCGGTACTGGCAGCAAATTTTCAAAAAACTTTCATCATCGCTTGCTTATGGCGGATGATAATGAAGAAACTTTTAAAGGATTTATTGCAGGCGGTCCCAATTACCAGATGCAGGACCGGGAGAGTCTTATAAAATTCTACGATGCAGATTACCCGGATACCATTCCCGCAAAAGCCTATATCGATCATGAAGGCAGCTATGCATCCAATGAGGTCTGCATAAACTGGAATGCTCCCCTGGTATTTGTTCTGGCTTATCTGGATGCTGTGAGGAGGTAGGCGGGATCGGAAGGTTTTGGACCCCTTGACGCTTATAGTGGATTCTCGTGAATGACTGGTGGGGTGGGTGGTTTTTGTTTCTCGTTTTTCGTTTCTCGTTTCTCGTTTTTCGTTTTTCGTTTTTTGTTTTTCGTTTAGCTTCGCTGAGCTCATCCTCCTTAAGTCGGATTCGGTTCTCGTTTTTGGTTTTTGGTTTTTGGTTTTTCGGTTCTGGTTTTCAGAGTGGTTCAGGTAGTCAGGGGAACTTTGTAATTCCGGATTTTTTAAAACATGGGTCCGAAAAGAAAGATTTTATCAGCCTTCTTCAAAGTTCGCAAGGTTTTTCTCTCAGCTTAAAACGGGGAGGAATGATGTACTTTATTGTGTGTGAAAACCGGGCAAAGTCTGACCGACCTTAGCCCCATCATTTAAGGATAATTCTTTTAATCCTCCCTGGACTGTGGGCCGCAGACCATAGATTTTCCGGTAATCCTTTCCTTAGAATGAGAAAAAATAATTGGAATTTCACTGTTGGTTTCTTTCAACAGGACTTAAAAGTCCCAAATTAATTTATATTTGTTCAACTAAACCTTAAGCTTGTTTTGCAGATGATAAAATTAGTGGGATTAATAAGCCCGGTGATAGTTCCGTTGGTGGTATCCGGACTTTTGATCTTCAGCAGTGAAAAAAATAATAAACCAAAATTATTCCTGGCCGCTTATATGCTGCTGATCACCTTTATTTTTGCAGCAAACTTCTATTATTTTGAGCATAATTACAGGGTGTATATCTGGCTTCACAGTCTTCATATTGGAACCGTACTGGCCATTTATCCCGGAGCTTTTGTATACATCAAACTTCTGGTAAGTCCGGAAAACCAAACAAAAAAATTATTTCTTCATTTTATCCCTTCCCTGTTCTTTTTTATTGCTTCTGCCAGCATCTTTTTCCCATTTTTAAGCGTGGAGGAAAGAGAAATTTTTCTTACGGAATATCGCTTTCAACCTGATTTTTCAAAAATCTGGATGAAAATCCTGTATTACGTAAGGATGGCCAATATCATGGTATTATTTATCCAGGTATTTTTCTACCTGGTATTGACCTTAAGAACTTTGAAAAAGCACCGGAAGACGATGGCGGATATATTTTCCAATCCGGAAAGATTCCAGTTAAACTGGTTAAGATATTTCAATATTGCCCTGGCCCTTTCCGCCTTTGTTGCGGTATTTCTATACGCAGTTAATCCTGCCAGATTATTCGGAGATGACCGCTATCTTGCCTACCCTTTATTATTAATAGCAGTTATCCTATGGTTCCTGGGGATAATGGGGAATAACCAGTCGGGACTTCCTGAAACCGCACTAGAAAGGGAACCGGAATCCCCTTCCCCGGCAAAACAAAATTCCGTTCTGGTTAAGAAACTCCTGAGCTATTTCGAAGATAAAAAGCCCTACCTCGATCCCGAACTGAAAATATGGGATGTATGCAAGGAATTGGGAAGCAACAGAACCTATATTTCCAGGATGATCAACACGGAATTCAATAAGAATTTTTCAGGATTTGTAAATTCTTACCGGATTCAGGAGGCCAAAAGGCTGATCGAAAAAAATCCTGATACCGATATTTTATCCATTTCAGATGAAGTGGGATTTGGTTCTGTTTCAAGTTTTAACCGGTGTTTTTCCGAAAGCTTTCACATGAACATGAGTGAGTATCGAAAGCGGATTAGCCAGAAGGGATAAGGGGAGGGTTTATCCTTATCAGAGAGGTTCAGGAAGTCAGGGAAACCCGGATATCCCCACAATCCCGGAATCTCTCTCCTGCTGCTGTTTCGCTTACGATTCAATTTATACGACCACCAGTCCACCGGCCCGGAGTGCGATCGGTTTTTTCCATTTTTTTACCTTTTGATTCGTATTTTTTACCTTTTGCAATATCCTTTCTGGTACCATACTTTATTTTTAAGATGCATTAATCAATAAAAACTATTTATCATGAAGAAGATCTTGTTTTCCCTTGCCATACTGGCAATCTTTTGTGTCATTCCCTCAATGGGACAATACAACTTCGTTATTCAGAACGGAAGTTCTGCAAGCTTTAAAACCCTGGAGGCAGCCTATGAAGCTGCAGTTGCAGGAGATACTGTTTATATGCCCGGAGGCTCATTTAATATGCCATCCAGTATTGATAAAGGACTTATTTGGATTGGGGTAGGTTATCATCCCGATTCAACAGAGGCTACTTATTTTACAAGAATCAATAATCAGGCTACATTAACCGGGAACTGCGATAACAGTTATTTCACAGGTATTCATTTTGCCAGCAATGTTGTTATGGGTGAGAACGGGGATGATGCAATGGATGTTGAATTCAGTCGCTGCAGAGTAACCGGCAGCATTACCCTGAGATATAATAACAGTGTTGAAACTGACATAAACACACGCTTCAGCGAATGCATACTTGAGGGGAA
>CBDUPM010000279.1:0-4480 GCA_965369105.1 uncultured Bacteroidales bacterium
CCTAATCTATGCGGTTACGAATTATTATCACAGAGGAAGAAAAGGCCTGGAGGCAATTTTTACCAATACCCTTTTTCAGTTAAACCGTAACCTGCAGGTATTCCTTCAGAAAACCAGGAAAAGCAGAGACAATAAAGAATGGAGGCCCAGTGCCATATGCATAAGTCAGGATTCCTTTGAGCGTCCCCATGCATTTAATCTGTTGAATTGGATTTCTTATAAATATGGATTTGGCACTTACATACATCTTATTGAAGGTTATTACTCAAGGCAAACCCATGAACAGGCTAAAAAGCACCTCGATAAGATTATTGACAATTTTGAGGACATTAAAAACCATGTCTATGTTGATACCTTGATTTCACCTTCCTATACATCAGCTATTGCTCAGACTATACAGGTACCGGGAATATCCGGGATGGAAAACAATATGGTTATTTTTGAATTTGATAAAAAATCAACGAAAGACCTCGAAGAAATCAGTGAAAATATCTCCCTGGTCAAAGCAGGAAATTTCGATGTCTGTATTTATGGAAGCAGCGATAAACCTATTAACTTCAAAAATGATATTCATGTCTGGATAAGAAGCTACGACCAGGAAAATTCACATCTGTTAATCTTGTTAAGTTTTATTATTCTGGGGCATCCCTCATGGAAGAAAAGCAATATTAAAATTTTTGATATCTGCAAGGAGGGCAATGAGAAAGAAACCCGAAAACAGCTGGAGGACCTGGTGGTTAGCGGAAGACTTCCGATTACAACCTCCAATATAAAAATCATTCCTGAAAACATGTCGGAGGGTATTAAAACCCTTGTGAATAAGTACAGCAGGGATGCTGCACTAACCCTGATAGGATTCAGGGAAGATGTACTGAAGAATAAAGGAAAGGTTATATTTGAAGGTTACGATGAAATCGGTCATATTCTTTTCCTTAACACCAATTCTGAAAAAGAAATTAATTAGCACAATTTCCTTGCTATTAATGCCTTGAAATGTACGATTTTGATTTTCAAATGTTCGTATTCGTACGTTTTATTCCCGGTTAAATTTTAATTTATTTTTATATTGCATTAAATCTCAGTGCTTTAAACCTGAAGGCATAAATTTTGTATCTATGTATAAGCTAAACCCACTTATATGATAGAACTAAAAGAGATAAACAAATCCTATATTACCGGCTCAAACAGTTTACATGTATTAAAAGGAATCGATTTATCCATTGAACAGGGTGAACTGATTTCCATAATGGGTTCATCAGGATCCGGGAAATCAACACTGCTGAATCTTTTAGGTATACTTGACAGTTATGATTCTGGAAGTTATATATTAAACGGCACATTGATTAAGGACCTGAATGAAACGAAAGCCGCCTGGTACAGGAACCAGATGATTGGATTTGTTTTCCAGTCCTTTAACCTGATCTCATTTAAAAATGCAATGGAAAACGTTGCATTGCCTCTTTATTATCAAAAAATCAGCAGAAAAAAACGTAACAAAATTGCACTGGAGTACCTGGACAGAATGGGTTTGAAAGAATGGGCCGATCATACGCCCAATGAGTTGTCAGGTGGACAAAAGCAAAGAGTGGCCATTGCCAGGGCAATGATATCAAATCCAAAAGTCATCCTGGCCGATGAGCCAACAGGCGCGCTGGATACTACTACATCCTATGAAGTGATGAAATTATTCCGTGAAATTAATAAGGAGGGGATAACAGTTATTATTGTTACCCATGAAAAGGATATTTCAGAGATGACAGACAGGATAGTTCATTTAAAGGATGGTCTTATTGAAAATATTACGATAAACAAAAAAGCCGAAGTTCATGTTTGATCTTGATAAATGGCAGGAAATATTCAGTACAATCCAGAAGAACAAACTCCGCACTTTTCTGACGGGTTTCAGTGTTGCATGGGGAATTTTCATGTTAATTATTTTGCTGGGTTCCGGCTATGGCCTGGAAAATGGGGTACGCGAACAGTTTAAAGGGGGAGCCGTAAATGGAATCTGGATAACCAGTGGAACAACCAGCAAACCATACAAAGGTCTTCAACCCGGTCGTGAAATAAAATTCACCAATGCCGATTATGATCTGGTAAAAAATTCGGTGGAGGGTATCGATCTGATATCCGGGCGTTCATGGATATGGCAAAATAATACCTTTTCCTATAAAAATAATTACGGAAATTTCACCATTTCTCCCTGTCATCCCGATTATGGCCAGATTAAGGAGCTTGAAATATTGGAAGGCCGCTTTATAAATGATATTGATCTGGACAAGACAAGAAAGGTAATTGTAATTGGAGAATTGCTTAAAGAAGCCTTGTTTAAATCACCCGACACTATTGCCCTGGGTGAGTACGTAAAAGTAGGAGGAGTGCCCTTCCAGGTGGTAGGGGTTTTTCATGATGAGGGACCCGAAGATGAGCAAAGAAGAGCTTATGTACCCCTTTACACGGCGCAAAAGGTTTTCTCAGGTGATAACCGGATCAACCAGGTTTCGCTTACTTCCGGTGATTTAGGATTGGAAAAAAGCAATGAAATGCTGGAGACAATAAAGCGCCAGTTAGCCTCTTTTCACAGGTACGATCCGGAAGATACCCGGGCTGTAAATATCTGGAATAAAGCGGAAGAGTTTGAAAGAACCATGAAATTATTTGCAGCCATCAGGCTTTTTATATGGATAATCGGAATAGGTCCCATCATTGCAGGCGTTGTAGGTGTGAGCAATATCATGTTGATTGTGGTGAAAGAAAGGACAAAGGAAATTGGTGTCAGAAAAGCCATTGGAGCTACTCCGGGTTCGGTGGTAAGCCTGGTATTGCAGGAATCGATTTTAATAACAGGTTTTGCCGGTTATTTAGGACTTGTTGCCGGAGTCTTTTTACTTGAAATGGTTTCAAAATATATGCCTCCCAATGAAATGTTTGCGAATCCGGAAGCTGATTTCCGGATTGCGGTGGGAGCAACCCTTTTATTAGTTATTTCAGGAGCTTTAGCCGGACTTGTCCCTTCATTGCGGGCAGCAAGGATCAAACCCATTGTAGCACTAAGAGATGAATAGCCATGTTTTTTAAAATAATGATCGACTTAGATAAGTGGCAGGAAATTTTTCATGCCCTGAAACAAAATAAGTGGAGAACCCTGCTTACTGCGTTTGGTGTTTTCTGGGGAATATTCATGCTTCTGGTAATGCTGGGATCAGGACAGGGTCTTCAGAATGGTGTTACCCAGGGTTTTGGTGATTTCGCAACCAATTCAGTTTTTATCTGGCCCCAGAGAACTTCCATGGCTTACAAAGGATTTGACCGTGGCAGGTTTTTTAGCTTCAGGGATGGAGATGTGGAGGCTATCAGGCAAACAATTCCTGATATACAATATTTTGCACCCCGTATCCAGGGAGGCGGATTCCAGAGCGGGGATAATATTGTCAGAGGAGACAGGGCCGGAGCATACAGTGTATACGGCGACTATCCGGAATATTTTATGATAGACCCGGTAAATATAATTGAAGGCAGATTTATCAATAATCTGGACCTGCAGGAAATGAGGAAAGTCATCGTGATTGGTGAAAGAGTCTATGAAGAATTGTTTGATAAAGATGAAGAATGTATTGGAGAATATATCCGGATACAGGGAATCTATTTTAAAGTTATCGGAAGATTTAAATCTAAAAAATCGGGTGAGCAGGCTAACCAGGACAATTCCGCAGTTTTTGCACCCTTTACAACCATGCAAAGGGCATATAATTATGGAGACCGCCTGGGATGGTTATCGGTAACCTCCGTTGACAATGTTCCCGTTTCGGAGGTTCAGGCCAACATCATTTCCCTTCTAAAGAAAAGACACCATATTCATCCGGAAGATGATGTGGCAATCGGGTCTTTTAATGTTGAAAAGGAGTTCAAACAAATGAAAGGTCTCTTTTTTGGAATCGATATGTTAATCTGGATAGTCGGAATCGGGACCCTGATGGCAGGAGTTATTGGGGTATCTAACATCATGCTGGTAATTGTTAAGGAAAGAACAAAGGAAATTGGAGTTCAAAGAGCGCTGGGAGCTACTCCCTTTCATATAAGCATGCAAATAATTAATGAAGCTGTTTTTCTTACTACACTTGCGGGTTATACAGGACTTGTAGCCGGAGTGCTGGTAATAGAAGGAGTGGATAAAATGATCAGCAATAGTCCGGGAGAAGATGGATTTTTCAAAAACCCGGAAATAGATTTTCAAATAGCGGTTACCGCACTTATCATACTGGTGATCTCCGGAGTAATTGCAGGAATGATCCCTGCAAGACGGGCACTGAAGGTAAGACCGATTGAAGCATTACGAACTGAATAATAATTAAACCATGAAAAAATTTTTTAGAATATTAATATTTGTGATCATCCTTGGGGGATTTGGTTGGACAATTGTTTACCTCTATGGAAAGTCCAGGGAAAAGCCTGAAACATATACTACTGAAACTGCCTTTAT
>CBDUPM010000280.1:0-4471 GCA_965369105.1 uncultured Bacteroidales bacterium
CCATACAGTACAGTATCTCCAACAGATACTTCCATTTTTTCGTCCTTTGTTCCCGGACCTGCAGATATAACTTTTCCTTTTTGAGGTTTCTCTTTTGCTGAATCAGGAATAATAATTCCGCTTGCAGTTTTTTCTTCAGCTTCTACCGGTTCAATCAGAACTCTGTCTGCTAATGGTTTTACATTTATCTTCGCCATTTTTAAGATGTTTAAGGTTTTACTTGATTTTATTTCGATAACTGTTTATCATAATTTATGCCAAACAGATATTTGAGGAAAAACAGCGTTTTAAAAGGACAAATTTGCATTGTGAAATTTACCCTGTCAGGTAAGAAAAGTCTTAAATCCTTATATGACAATAAAATAGCCAATTTCAGACCGGAAACCGGCAAAAAAAAAGAGTGTCAGTTTTATGACATACTGACACTCTTCCCGGGGGTAAAAATTTTTGTTATTCGGTTTCCTCTCCACCGGAACCATTATTTGATTCGGGAAGATTGATAGTGCTGGGTGCAGGCTGGTCCATTAGAGTTGCATCAAACTGACCTTCAACTCTGGATCTTTCAGTCAGATCTTTTTTAGGAAGGGTCATAGTTGCCAGTAAACTAAATACCAGAAGAGCGGAAGCAAGCGTCCATGTTGCTCTTTCCAGGAAATCAGTTGTTTTTCTAACACCCATATACTGGTTAGAGGATGAAAAATTTGATGCAAGTCCGCCTCCCTTGGAGTTCTGTACAAGAACAATGAGGGATAACATTACACATACAACCAGAATCAATATCACAAAAAGCGTGTGCATGACAATATTTATTTTTTATTAGTGATCTCTTTTATTTCTTCAATTTGCGACGCAAAGTAAATACTTTTTTCCGGATATTTCAAACTTAATTTCTCGTAAGCAAATATGGCCTTGCTGTAAAGCCCCTGCTTCACATAAATCTTTGCTAAAGTGTCGGTTAGAAGGTGTTCACTTTCCTCGGTACTTTGCCGGCTGACATCTCCCGAAAGACTGGTTTTTTTATCAGCTTTTATTACACCCGGTTCTTCCACCAGGAACCTGTCTATCAGTTTGATAGTTTTTTCAGAGGGCGATTGGGCTTCTTGCTTTTGAAGCGGGGGTTTTTGCTCATCTTCCCGGGAAGCATTATAACTAAATTCTAGCAGATCCTTATCAATTCCGGAGTTGCTGATTTCGGTTTCTTCTTTCTTTTGGGAATTAAATTTTTCAATCAAATCTGATCTGAGCTCTGTATTGAGCATTTCGAATAGCCTTTTCCTGTCGTGAAAGTAGATTCCGAAATCTTTTAAGTTTAAATGGAATTCATGTTTTCCATTTTCCCTGAGTTGAAGTAGTAAAAGTATTTTGGGTAATTCAAACCAGGGATATTTTTTAATCAGGGTATTCAACTCCTCATAAGAAAACTGAATTTTCCCATTTTCAGCCAAAAGCTGGTAAAATCTTTCTTTTTCCATTTTCTACCAGTTTACAAATGCTTTATTATAGATATCTTCCAGGATATTTTCCAGGATGAGCTCGATGAGATCTTCTTCAACATCAGTAAGATTCTTACTGCTCTCATAATCTTCATACCTGGAAAAGGAAGATTCCCAGCTGTTATCCGGATTTATGCTATCGGTAAATTTCACCCGCACTGTAATGGTTAACCTGTTTAAGGCAGCTGTTTCATTCCCGGAAATAGCGGTGGGTCTTGTTTCATAATTCTGGATTTCACCCGAAAAATCGACATCTCCAAAGCCAGTTACCATTTTCAGCCGGGTTTGACCTTCAATTTTATCCTTGAGGGCATCGGTAAATGTCTGACTGAGCTGTGCCTGCACCAGGGGAGCCCGGTTGGGAAAATACTGAACTGAGAAAGTATTTATAGACACGGGAATTACGGCTCCTTTAAAAGAATAATTTACTTTACAGGAACTGAAATTGATCAGACTAAAAATAGCCAGGAACAGGATGGGCCGGAATTTTTTCATTTTATCAGGATTCAATATCATATTCCTTAATCTTCCGGTATAGCGTCCTTTCAGAAATGCCCAGCTCCTGGGCAGCATGTTTTCTCTTTCCATTATGTTTGTCAAGTGCTTTTTTAATTAATTCAATCTCTTTACCTTCTAACGAAAGAGACTCCTCAACTATTTCCTCAGTATCATAAATTTCATGTTCCGGGGGTCTTTTAAACGGAACATTTTTTACTTTTTCAACCGATTCTGAGATTTCATTTTCATCATAAAGCTTCTGGATAAGACTTGCATTGTTCTTTTTAACTTCAGAATCATCTATACCTGAAATCATCAGGTCAGCAACCAGCTTCTTCAAATCTGTAACATCCTTTTTCATATCAAAAAGAACCTTGTAAAGAATCTCTCTCTCATTGTTAAAGCTTTCCTGGTCGATACCGGTTTTGGTAATCAGTGCCGGAAGCTTGGTTTTATGATACTCCGGGAGGTATTTAGTCAGCTTCTCATTGTCGATAGTTCTTTCCTGCTCAATAATAGAAATTTGTTCGGTCAGGTTTTTTAACTGACGAATATTTCCGGGCCATTCGAAGTTTTCAAGGGTTCTTTTCGCCTCTTCTGTTAAAACTATTTGGGGCATTCGGTAAGTTTCGGCAAAATCGGATGCGAATTTTCTGAATAGCAGGCCGATATCATTTCCCCGTTTTCTGAGGGGAGGGATAGAAATGGGAACGGTGTTTAAACGGTAATACAGATCTTCCCTGAATTTATGGTTCCGGATTGAATCAATTACATTGACATTGGTAGCAGCAATCACTCTTACGTTGGTTGTCTTTACCTTTGAAGAACCCACACGGAAAAACTGACCCGTTTCCAGTACCCTGAGCAGCCTGACCTGGGTGGAAAGAGGTAAATCTCCCACCTCGTCAAGGAAAATGGTTCCCCCGTCGGCAATTTCAAAATAACCTTTCCTTTCTGCATGTGCATTGGTAAAGGCTCCTTTTTCATGACCGAATAATTCTGAATCTATTGTGCCCTCCGGAATAGCCCCGCAGTTTACCGCAATATAGGGTCCGTGCTTCCTGGAGCTGAGGGAATGAATGATCTGGGGGAATACTTCCTTTCCCGTGCCCGTTTCTCCGGTTATCAGCACGGTAAGGTCCGTTGCAGCTACCTGTGTGGCAATATTGATGGCATGATTTAAATTGGGATCATTCCCAATTATACTGTATCGTTGCTTTATCTGTTGAATATTCATAATTTCTCCTGACAAAATATCCTGTAAACTCTGACAAAATTACAATTTTAAAAGATTTTTACTAATATTGAAAGACAATTAAAATCTTAAAAATTCTTAAAATATTATGGATTTCATTGGGATTATTCCTGCACGCTACGGTTCCACACGCTTTCCGGGAAAAGCCCTGGCGGATATCAGGGGCAAAGCCATGATTCAATGGGTTTATGAAAAAAGTATTCAGGCTCTTGAAGAAGTTTATGTAGCCACGGATGATGAGCGCATTTTTAATAAGGTAAAAGAATTTGGAGGAAATGTGGTGATGACGGGAAAGGAACACCAGAGTGGAACGGATCGTTGCAGGGAAGCTATGGATGTTATAATCTCGGGGGCCGGGATTCCAGTGGATGTGGTAATAAATATCCAGGGCGATGAACCCTTCATTAAACCTGAACAGATTGAATTATTAAAAACCTGCTTTGAGTACCCCGAAACAGAGATTGCCAGCCTGGTAAAGAAAATTGATGATAATGATGAGATCTTTGATGAGAACAAGCCCAAGGTTGTGCTCGACTCCAATAACATGGCATTGATGTTCAGTCGCTCCCCCATTCCCTTTTTGAGAGGGAGGAAAAAGGAGGAATGGATGGAGTACCATGATTTCTATCGTCATATCGGCATTTATGCCTACAAAGCCCAAACATTAAAAGAAATTACACAATTGCCACAGAGTTCCCTGGAAATTGCCGAATCACTCGAGCAGCTGCGCTGGCTCGAAAATGGGATCAGGATCCGCATGGAAGAAACACCCTGGGAATCGATCGGTATAGATACTCCGGAGGATTTGAAGAAGGCCCTTGAAATGTTGTAGACCGGGGCCCTCAAATCTCTCGGGCCTGCGCTCGGTTGCGCTGGGGCGCAAGTGGGGGAAATCTTATTTCTGAGAATTCCTTATTTTTCCGGATTGGATAAATACACAGGTTTCCCAGCCCCGGAGGGGCGTAATAACAATAGCCCCGGATGGAATCCGGGGTTTAATGAAGGAGTAAGATCACCCCCTTTTGTCGCCAATATTACTTATACCGGCTTTTCACCGGCGGAATGGTATCGCATTAAACGACATTCGAAATCATGTTTATTTTGCCCCTCATGCCGGGGCAGGGCATTTACTTTTTGCTCACTCAAAAAATATTTTTTGTGGTGTTCGCGAGCTCCCAAGGTCGGTTGCTTGACCAAAAAGTAAACAAAAAGTCAAGACAAAACG
>CBDUPM010000281.1:0-4468 GCA_965369105.1 uncultured Bacteroidales bacterium
ATTTTACCGGTTATGAAATGTATTTTGACCGGGGCCAGGATGAAGATGCCATCACCTATCTGGGTCTTGCAAATGAATTAATCAGGCAAATCAATCCGAATGCAATTTCTGTAGCTGAAGAAATGAGTGGGTATCCGGGACTGGCAACTCCTCTTAAAGAAGGGGGACTGGGATTTACCCATCGTATGGCAATGGGAACACCCGATTACTGGATTAAAATTATTAAAGATAAAAAAGACGAGGAGTGGAACATTGAGGAAATGTATTATGAATTAACCCGGAAAAGAATTGATGAACAAACCGTGGGTTATTCCGAATCACATGACCAGGCCCTGGTTGGGGATAAAACTATTATTTTCAGGCTAATAGATAAGGAGATGTATACCTCAATGGATAAGGAAAGTCAGAGTGTTGTCGTAGATCGGGGAATTGCTCTTCATAAAATGATCCGGTTAATCACTTCTGCCACCTCCGGTAATTCCTATTTGAATTTCATGGGAAATGAGTTTGGTCACCCTGAATGGATTGACTTCCCGAGGGAAGGAAATAACTGGTCCTTTCAATATGCAAGAAGGCAATGGAGTTTAATGGACAATCCGGATCTGAAGTATCATTATTTAGGCGATTTTGACCGGGATATGATTAACCTGATAAAAGAATTTCATTTATTATCTCATCCGCATGTTCAACTTCGTCATGCGAATCCGGTTGACATGGTCCTGGGCTTTGAAAGGGGAAATTTATATTTTGCTTTTAATTTTCATCCGGAGAAATCTTATACCGGATATGGTTTATCCGCAATTCCAGGTAATTACAAGATTCACTTATCTACAGACAGCAGAACCTATGGAGGACAGGAAAGAATAGATCCAAACCTGAATTACAGGACCTTCCCTGAAAGAAGTTATACTCCCAATCAAATGTTGAAAATATATCTTCCTTCAAGGACGGCTGTAGTAATGGAGCGCACAAAAATTAAAACAGTAAATAACTTACTGATTAAAGATTAATATCAGCCTATCCAGCGAACCAGGTTTACATCCTGCCGACAGTTGCATTCAGGATTTTTAGGAAAAATCCTGAACCCATAATCAAATATACCAGCAAGAGTCGGAGCTGATTCAAGTTTATATGTGGCTATTGAACCCTCAAGGCTTTCCAGTTTAAATTCAACTGAGCTCATAAACTCTCTGTGTAATCCTTCTGCTTTTTGATCTGCAGTCACTATTTCAACCCCAATTTCATCGGGTTTCAGTGCCTTCAGGTCTAACTTAATCTGGCTTGTATAGTGTTTTCCGAGATCAATTGTTTGTTGATCTTTATCCGGATATATCACTTCAATTACTTCAAGCTCATTCCAATTGCTATAGATTCTGTGTTTCCATGCTGATAAACGGATCGCTCCTTTAAAGTCATGATCCTTTAATAATTTTGACCGTTCGTATAATTTGACATAGAACCTATCAATATAATCCCGGAGCATCCGGTTCATCGTAAATTCCGGCGCAACTTTTGAAATAGAGTTCTGAATATAGCCTACCCACTTTTCAGGAACTCCTTTTGAGTTTACATCATAAAAAGTAGGAACAATTTCATTTTCAAGCAGAGAATAAATGGTTTCTGCATCTAGCAGATCCTGGTAATCCTGGTTATCATAGCTTCTTTCTTCTGAAAGTGCCCATCCGGCGTCTTTTTTGTAACCTTCTGCCCACCAACCGTCAAGTACACTAAAATGCAATACTCCATTCATTACCGCTTTTTCACCACTGGTCCCGGAAGCCTCCAGGGGTCTTGTAGGTGTATTCAGCCAGATATCCACTCCCTGTACCAGTTTTCTGGCAAGTGAAATATCATAATTTTCCAGGAATATAATTTTACCCAGGAAACGATCGTCATGGGAAATCTCATAAATATACTTGATCAGATCCTGCCCTGCTTTATCCCTGGGATGAGCTTTTCCTGAAAATAAAAACTGAACCGGCATTTCAGGATTGTTAACAATCTCTGCAAGTCTGTCCAGATCTTTGAACAATAAATGTGCTCTTTTATAGGTAGCAAAACGCCGGGCAAAACCAATCGTGAGTGCTTTCGGGTTTAATCCATCCCTCATTTCAATGATTTTGGATGGGTTAGAAGTTTTTACAGAAAGATTACTGCTTAAAGTTTCTTTTACAAACTCAATCAATCCAGATCTTTCCTTGTTTCGGATTTCCCAGATATCTGCCTTGTTGACATCATATATTTTCTCCCAGATTTTCCTGTCTTCCTGTTGAGTAAGAATGTTTTCGGATAACTTATCCTCATAAAATTCTTTCCAGTTTCTGGAAAGCCAGGTTGGAAGGTGGACTCCGTTTGTAACATATCCTATCGGAACTTCTTCATTCAAATAACCTTTCCACATGGGAGCAAACATCTCCTTACTTACATCTCCATGCAAACGGCTCACTCCGTTTACTTCTCCTGACAAATTAACTGCAAGGCATGACATGGAGAATTTTCCACCTGGAAGTTCCGGGTGCATTTTCCCCAGGTTCATAAACTGGTTCCAGTCTATTTTTAACCTTTTAGGATAATGAGAAATATAGGCCCGCATCATGGATTCATCAAAATAATCATGACCCGCAGGAACCGGAGTATGAGTAGTAAATAATGTGGAAGATCTTACGATTTCAAGAGCCTCAGGATAGGTCAGGTTTTCATTGTGTATAAGCTCTCTTAATCTTTCGATCCCGATAAAAGCCGCATGGCCTTCATTACAATGGAATACATCAGGATCCATTCCCAATTCCCGGATCGCCCTTATTCCTCCGATACCTAAAAGTAGTTCCTGCTTGAACCGATTTTCGTTATCACCCCCGTACAAATGGTGGCTGATACTTCTGTCCTGTTCCTGGTTCTCTTCAATATCAGTATCAAGTAAATACAGGGTAATTCTACCTACTCCTACCATCCAAATTCTTGCTTTTACCTCGCGTCCCGGCAATACTATAGAAATCGTTTTCCAGTTTCCATGTTCATCCTGAACCGGACGTGCAGGTGATTTGGAGAAATGCACAGCTTCATTAACGGCTTGCTGCTCCCCTGAAGCAGAAAGTACCTGCTTGAAATATCCATATCGGTAAAGGAAACCAATCCCTATTAAATTGTAATTATAATCACTGGCCTCCTTAAGATAATCTCCGGCAAGTAATCCCAGGCCACCAGAATATATTTTCAGAGATTCATGTAAGCCAAATTCCATACTGAAGTAGGCAACCTGGGGTCCTTCAGTATTTTTTGCATCCATGTAAGTTCTGAATTTCTTATAAACTTTCTTTAAGTCCTTTAAAAACTTTTCATTATTCTCAAGATGAAGAAGTTGTTTATAGGATAAACTTTCAATCAGGGCTAATGGATTCATTTGAGTTTCTACCCAAAGCTCATGATCTATTGATTCAAAAAGTTCGATTGCATCCTGGTTCCAACACCACCAGAGGTTCCCGCCAAGTTCCTGCAAAGCTTTTAACTTGTCGGGAATTACTTGTTTAACAATCACTTTTTTCCATTTGGGTATGGTATCCTGATCAACAACCACGGTTGGTAATTGCTCAACCCTGACGGGTTCAACGAAACTATCCGTACGGGTTTCTGTTTTTGAAAGGGCAATCGAATACGCCTCTTTATAATAAGAAACCAGGTTTTTCCAAAGGGCAATCCGGGATATATCAAATGCTGCCTGGCGAGCTGTTTTGGTAGCTGCCTGACCCAGACCCTGCATTTTCAGAATCGCTGAGGAGATTCCATCAATAACTTCCCGGTCATTGTGGTCGTCACGCTCCAGAACAAAGATGCCATTGCCCGGTTTTTCATATTTTTCCCTTACCCATAAACCAAATCCTGCCAGGCTGGTTGTAACCGTGGGTATATGAAATGCCAGACTTTCCAGGGGAGTATATCCCCAGGGCTCGTAATAGGACGGAAATACGGTCAGGTCCATTCCGATCAGAAGGTCAAAATAAGGAGTATTGAAAATTCCATCATTTCCGTTCAGGTAAGAGGGGACGAAGATAATCTTAACTTTATCTTCTTTGTTATTTCCCAGACCTGCCACTCCGATCCTGTTTAAAATAGGATCCGACTCTAAATAATGTAAATTATGGGTAAGAAATTTATTCCCATGTAATTCTGCATCCGGATGGTTCATTTTTTCCAGCAGGTCCTTCCTGGCTCCATAATGGTTGGCCGGTATCAGGATAAAAGCAATAACAGGCTTTTTAATGTCTGAATTGTTTTTTATATCTCCCAGCGCATCGATAAACAGGTCAATCCCCTTATTTTTAAACTCGTATCTTCCCGAATTTGCAATAAGATAGGAATTCGCCGGTAAATCCTCTCCCAAAAGACTTCCGGCTACTTTTAAAAGTTTTTCCCTCGCTTCTTTTCTCTTTTGTTCAAAATTATTACCAGGGACAAAACTATCTTCAAACCC
>CBDUPM010000282.1:0-4463 GCA_965369105.1 uncultured Bacteroidales bacterium
TGTCAATTGGACCGTCACTTCTTCCACCGATTAAATTACTCATTTCCTTTTTTTTCAATGAATTCAGTTTAAATTTTTTCATTTTCTTGTGGGTTTTAGGATTAATCCGGAATTTCAATGGAACTGATAGTAATTAAAATTAAACATTTACCATAAGTTTGTTTATTGAGTAAAGTACTTTTCAAGTTTAAATTAGGGAATTTTTATCAGAAAGTAATATATTATTAGATAATTTTTAATATCTACTAATTTTTTAGGTTGACAAACCTGATAAAATTGGCAGAAGGATAAGCCTTGGTCTGAATAATTCTGATTTATTAAAATGATCGGGAAATCTGAATTGAGGAGAGGGGAACCATAAGGTCATGAATTCATCCCATCTCCTTTATTCTTTCAATATCCGCAATAATCTGGCATGCTGCCACACCGGCAGTTTCGGTTCTCAACCGGTAGTTACCAAGACTAACCGGTACAAAGGCCTTTTGAATGGCAGGTGAAATTTCGGAAGGATCAAAGTCTCCTTCCGGCCCGATTAAAACCAGGTATTTGTTATATTGGGGTCTCAGCTTTATGAGTTCCTGTTTTCTCCCCTCCTCAAGGTGTGCAATCAGCTTTTGAACATCTTTTAGCCCGGAATTTAACAGGTCTGCCAGGGGTGTCAGCCTGTTCAGACGGGGCAAATCGGCCTTCATACTTTGCTTCATGGCCGACAGAATAATTTTTTGAAGGCGGTCTTCCCTTAATTTTTTTCTTTCCGAATGTCTGCAAAGAATGGGTGTTATCTCATCCACACCAATCTCAACCGCTTTTTCCACAAACCATTCCATCCGGTCCATGTTTTTGGTAGGCGCAATAGCCACATGCAAATGATAGGGATGCTTGTATGCCTTTTCTGCCTTTCCTTCCAGATTTATGATGGTTTGTTTCGGATTGTCCTGTGTAATCACACCGGTATAAAAATATCCTTTTCCGTCGGTCAGTTTTACCTGGTCTCCTTTTTTTCTCCTCAACACTCTTATGCAATGGGAAGACTCATCCATATTAAGGATTGCCTGTTTATTTATAATATTTTCGGAGTAAAAAAGTTGCATTCTGCCTGATTTATTTACAGGTAATGAAAGTAAGGAATATTTTAATAATTTCGAATTCTGAATTCCGGTTTTACAAATGCCTGAATTTAAAAAAGCAAAAAATGATGAAAAGGATTGGCCTGCTTTCAGATACCCACGGATATTTTGATGAAAAACTTAAGATTTTTTTCAAGGATTGTGATGAAATATGGCATGCAGGAGATATCGGGAATATGGAGCTGTCAGATGAAATAGCAAAATTCAAAGCTTTTAAAGCCGTTTATGGAAATATAGACGGCCATGAGGTCCGCGCTGCCTGGCCAAGGGATCAACGTTTTATGCTGGAAGAAACAGAAGTATTCATGACCCATATTGGAGGTTATCCGGGAAAATATGATCCTCTTATTCGGGAAATAGTTTTTTCAAATCCTCCCAAATTATTTATATCAGGCCATTCCCATATTTTAAAAGTCATGCATGATAAAAAGCTGGGGCTTCTGCATATTAATCCGGGTGCGGCCGGCAAGCATGGAATGCATAAATTCAGAACCGCGGTCCGCTTCAGCATTGAGGGCGAACGGATTTATGACCTGGAAGTATGGGAAGTTAAACGATAGTATAAATGAAATAACCGGCAGGATTCACTTATACAGGTTTACTTTCAGAGCGGGAAAAAAACTTATTATAAAAACTCAATCCCTTTTTATTTCAATTTACCGTACATTCAGCACATCATTTATCCTTTCTATTGCAGATTTTCAATTTCATCATCTGCTGCTATAAACCTTCTCAGGAATAATTGAGGCCTGCGTTCTGCACATAATGAATAAATATAACCCGTTCTGCTTCCCTTCACTTTTGATTTTCGTGCACTGGCTTTCAATTCAAATACAATAGAATTGAAGGTTCGGTTGGATGAAACTACCTGCAGGGAACCCGGATTATAACCCAGGTAATAATAATTTTTATCATCCGGTTTAAGGTAAATATCAATCAGATCACCTGATGCCCGTTTGGTCAGTTCAATATAGGCTTCCACCTTTTTATTGACTAATTTATCCCCTATTCTTACTATAACGATATCTCCATGATATCGATAGGTCCTGGTAATCTGGTTCCAGGTCAGATACACATCAGAAAACAGTAGTTTCTGATTGAATGCTGGCGGAATGGTCCGGTATTCTGCATACAATCCCATGTCCGCTTCCATTCTATCCGCTGCATCTTTTCCCACCAGCTGAACCAGAGATTTTTTATAAAAAGGATCAGTCACATCAGCAGGTTGCAATCCTGCAATACTATCAAGGTCTCTTGCAAACTCAGCAAGTGCTTCAGCAGAAAAATGAAAATCAAGTCCCAATAATAACCTGGTATTAAACTTCCTTTCAGGTATATCCTGAACCGTTTCTCCAATGGTAATCATTTTAACCTGCCCGTAATCTACCTGTAAATCCATGGTCCCATCACCCAATACCTGACAGTTATTATTATCAAGAGCCAGGTAATTACCCTGTACTTTTATATCTTCAAGTTTATCCGGTTGGGCCAGTTCATATCTTTGAGTTTTTTGATTAAACCTGAGAATACCCGAGGCAGTTGCAATAAACTCGTCAAAATAACCTTTTCGCTGGGAAGCGAATGTGGAATAAACATGGGTGGAATCTCTCGTGATCATGGTTCCGATATAGGTTGGAGCCATATCATATGTCAGAGGTCGCTCACCCACGGGGATTAAAACGCTATCGGGATTTATTTCAGCTTCAAATTTTAACCAGTGCTTTCCGGTCTCGCAACTGTGTTTGATTTTTGTGCCCCCGTCAAATGTAAGATAGGGCTTATTAGCAAAAAGTCTTACCTCACCTCTGAATCCAAAATATGGGCTTAGCCGGAAGCTGTCAGGAATATTTACTTCAGCCACACCATAGGTCTGGATAGAGGTGTCCACTCCCAGTTTTGTAAAATGAATGACCTGGGGTTCACCTGTCAAATCTACATAATTATAATCAGCGCTTGCCGTATAGTCATATTTACCCTTAATGCTCACATTTGAATTAAACATTTCAAAGTACCTGGTGGTATAATTCGCAAGGATACCCGCACCGGTAAGTTGTTTCATTACCGCATGTCTTCCTACACTTACATTCCCTTCATCCGGGAAGATCCGTGCATCTGCCACCTGGATATAGGGAACCTTTTTTGCATCCAGTTGTGCATTCCGGTAATCATATATAGCCTGGGGAGACATAAAACTCAAGCTATCCTGGCTGGGAAGCTTTGAAATATAGCGTGGCCCATTCAGTTCATCATCCCATTGGGATCTTGACTGGTTAACCGGTTTGTTCAATCCCATTTCAACGGTTTCGTTCCGCATTTCCCATTTAAAAAAGTCCAGGCGTGATTCATACACAATATCCTGAAATTCAACAAGGGTATAATCTTCGTTTGAGAAAAACTGTCCGCTGGCATTATCCAGGTCAATATTGGCACGTACATTTTCTGTGGCAATGGCAAATTTATCAGAAACACTTGATTTGAGTCGGAATGCTGAAGTATCCGCAAAAATTTGTCTGTCGGTATATTTAAATCCATCCGATTTTATGGAAGAAGAAACCAGGTCAAATGTCCCTTTTCCGGTTGTTCCCCTGGATGACAGGACAATATCCCCTTTCAGTTGTAAAGTATCTTCAAACATGGTAAAAGGAATATCCTGCATAGATACCCTGAACTCATCCTTATCCACCAGCCATTTAACAGAATTATTGGCAGAGTTGACATTTGGATATTGGACACCGGAAATTTGCTCCCGCATTAAGAATTCCCTGGATTGTGTTAACATAGAATCGGGATGGAAGACGAAATCATCCGAGAAAGTTTCAGAGGTAATATAGTCTAAGCGCCCGGCGCCATGCAATCCTGCACTACTCATCGATACCTGCTCGTATAATATTCCCTGTCCGTTATAAACCGGTAGGCCACTATCGGGTGTGGTAAAGGTAAATCCCAGGGAATTATCATCCTGCAATACAAGGGTTTGCTCCAGGGGTGGCATCAATCCGTTGGATTCAAACCTTCCTTCCAGGTTCATCCCCTGCCTGGAAAAATTATCCAGGCTGTCGAATTCGAATGGATACAATTCAAAATAAACCTCATCCCTTTTATAAACACCACCCTGGATTTTCGGATCATCAAAATAAACATAGGAATTTTCCCTGGACCTGAAAATGGGATAATTCGGGTAATCCTCCAGCCCGGATTTATTCAAAGGATTATCGATCACAATTTCCCCGGTCATTCCCTGGATCAGGTTATCGATTTCTATAATGGTTTTTATTCCTGCATTGGCATCAACCTCCTGGACCGACACTTGCATGGAATCAATATCCTGCAGATTAA
>CBDUPM010000283.1:0-4458 GCA_965369105.1 uncultured Bacteroidales bacterium
CCAATTACGATCACCAATCCACCATAACTCAGCCAGGGTACTTTTTTCTTTTTTAAGGAATCTTTTATCCCCGACAATACTTCGTTGGCTCTTTCTGCTCCTGAAATCCTGGTCAGGGTTTTTAATGCGTTTTCCTCTTTGTTTTTGAGTACCATATAACGTGGACTCTCGGGAACAAAGAAAAGCAGGACTAAAAATAAGGTAGCAGGGATGGTTTCTGAAGCGAACATCCATCTCCATCCGATTTCTGCTATCCACGTATCATCCTGGCCCAGTGCAATGGAACGGTTGACAGTATAAACTACCAGCATACCAAAAATTATCGCAAACTGATTAATAGAAACCAGCTTTCCGCGGATCTTCGCAGGAGCAATCTCTGCAATATACATGGGCGATAACATAGACGCCAGTCCGACCCCTATACCTCCCAACACACGGTAGAAGATAAAGGAACTGATTATTTGTCCACCAAAGAAATTCATCTTATCCGGTAAAGCAGAGCCTACTGCAGAAATCAGGAAAAGCACTGCTGCCAGCATTAAGCCATTACGTCTGCCTATTCCCTGACTAATTCTGCCACCCATTGATCCTCCGATAATACAGCCTAAAAGTGCTGAGGAAATGGCAAATCCATTGATGGAATTGGCCATATTTTCTGTCAATTCATTCGGAAGGGATAGAAACTTAAAATAGACAACAAGTCCGATAATTACCAACAGGATGACACTGTAGATTCCACCTTTTGATTTACCGAATAACCTGAAAAAAAATGAGTTAACGAGAAATGCCACGATTGCAAAGCAAATCGTTGCCAGTAGTTTAAATTCCCAGATTACCTTGGTGGCAAATTCGGGATTTTCCCGCAGAGGTTGAATAAAATAATCCTCAAGGGCACTTATTGCTCCGTTTATAACTGCTGTGTCATACCCAAATAGGAGTCCGCCAAGGGTGGCAACAAAAGTTATTAAAAGAATAAAAGTTGTGTTTTGTTTGGTCGCAGTCATATAGATTAGTTTTAATAATAATTATAGAATGAAGGAGAAAACAGATGCGTTTTAAATTGCATCATTTCCCCTTCAAGCTTTCATCATCAGATTTCATTTTCAATTCTTATGGTAGATTTGAAGGAATCATTTTCTCAACCAATTACATGTACTGATTAAGGATAGATTCAAATAACTCCTGCTTTCCGCTAATTTGAGCAGGTTCGCCCATTTCTTCAGCGATCTTTTTCAGATCCTCCAGTTTAAGTTTCCCCTCTTCAAAAGCTTTCCCTTTTCCGGAATCAAATGAAGCATAGCGCTCTTTTCTCATCTTTGCAAAGTCAGATTTTTCAAGTACGTCTACCGCTATTAAATAAGCTCTTGCGAATGCATCCATACCTGCAATGTGAGATATGAAAATATCTTCGAGGTCAGTAGAGTTTCTTCTGGTTTTTGCATCGAAGTTTATACCGCCCGACTTAAATCCGCCTACCTCAATAATAGGAAACATGGATTCAACCAGTTCATAAATATTAATCGGAAACTGGTCCGTATCCCAACCGTTTTGATAATCACCACGATTGGCATCAATGCTGCAGAATAATCCGGCATCAACGGCTAATTGCAATTCATGCTGGAATGTATGGCCGGCCAGGGTTGCATGATTTACTTCTATGTTCATGGCAAAATCGTCAGTGAGACCGTATTTTTGCAGGAATCCGATTACCGTGGCAGTATCAAAATCGTATTGGTGTTTGGATGGTTCCATCGGTTTTGGCTCAATAAGAAACTTTCCTTTGAATCCATTTGCTCTTCCATAATCTTTTGCCATATGAAGGAATTGTGCCAGATGCTCCGTTTCTCTTTTCATATCGGTATTCAGAAGGCTCATATATCCTTCACGACCGCCCCAGAATACATAGTTTTCACCTCCCAGGGCAATGGTAGCATCCATGGCATTTTTAACCTGGGCTCCGGCCCATGCAACCACATTGAAATCAGGGTTAGTGGAAGCACCGTTCATAAATCTAGGGTGGGAAAATAAGTTTGCCGTTCCCCATAATAATTTAATACCTGAATCCGCCTGCTTCTGTTTGGCATAGTCAACCATGGTAGCCAGTCTTTTTTCTGATTCGGCTATTGTGGAACCTTCGTTTACCACATCAAAATCGTGAAAACAATAATAGGGCATTCCTAATTTACTGGCAATTTCAAAGGCTGCATCCATCTTATCTTTTGCATTTCCAATGGGATCAGATTTTAAGGACCAGGGGAAAACTTTTGTGCCCGGACCGAAAGGATCACCTCCTGTGCCGGTAAGAGTGTGCCAGTAGGCCATTGCGAAGCGGAAAAACTCTTTCATAGTTTTGCCACCTATTTTCATGTCAGGATCATAGAATTTGTATGCAAGTGGATTTTTTGATTCCTTACCTTCAAATTTGATCTTTCCGATTTCGGGAAAAAATTCCTTGTCTCCAATTGTGTATTCCATCTTTTTTGTATTTAAATGTTTAAATTATTTGATTTTCTGTTTTATATCTATAGCTAATCTTGACCTTAAATCACTTTTTCCAGTTCCGTTTTCCAGTTTTCATAGGCTTGTCTGTATTCGGTAATCTTTTTACTATCCGGATGTATTTCTTCAATTTTTTCAAGGCTTTCAAATGCCTCCTGATATGTATTATAAATACCTGCACCTATACCTGCGCCTTTTGCCGCACCTGCAGAACCATCCGTGTCGTATAATTCTATGCTTGCACCACTTGCCCCGGCCAGGGTATCTCTGAAAATGGAACTCAGGAACATATTTGCATTCCCGGCTCTTATTACAGATGGATTGATACCCATGGTTTTCATAATTTCCATTCCATAAATAAAAGAAAAAACAATTCCCTCCTGAGCAGCCCTTACCAGGTGCCCGGTTTGATGAATATTGAAGTTTATCCCCTTCATTAAGCATCCCGGATCTGAATTTCCCAGCATCCGTTCAGCACCATTTCCAAAGGGTAAAATGGCAATGCCTTCAGCTCCGATTTTTATGGCTTCCGCCTGATTATTTAATTCTTCATAGCTAAGTTCAGATCCAAAATTTCTTTTCAGCCAGGAGTATAGTATTCCGGTTCCATTTATGCATAACAATACACCCAGTCTTTTCTGGTCCGGATTATGATTCACATGTGCAAAACTGTTTACCCTGGAGTCCGGATCAAACCTGACTTCTTCACTTACACCGTATACAACCCCGGAAGTACCTGCTGTTGCTGCAATTTCTCCCGGATTCAATACATTCAAAGAAAATGCATTGTTGGGTTGGTCTCCTGCCCTGTAGGATACCGGGATTCCCGGAGATAATCCTAATTCCTCAGCAACACCCGGCAGAACTTTCCCCTGTATGGAAAAGCTGGGGACGATTTCGGGAATAACGGAACTGTCAAACCCATAGTATTCCATCAGGTAATTCGCAATGCTATTCGTCTGGAAATCCCAAAGAATTCCTTCAGACAATCCTGAAATAGTGGTATTCACTTCCCCCGTTAATCGCATGGCAATATAATCACCGGGAAGCATGATCTTCCATGTCTTTTCGAACAGATCCTTTTCATTTTCCTTGACCCATTTGAACTTGGAAGCGGTAAAATTTCCGGGTGAATTAAGGGAATGAGACAGGCAAAATTCAGATCCAAGGTCCTTAAATGCCGAATCGCCATAGTGAACAGCACGGCTGTCACACCATATAATAGAAGGCCTTAAAACATTTTTATCTTTATCAATCATAACCAGGCCATGCATTTGATAAGAAATCCCGATTGCTTTTATTAAGGACTTATCAACAAAACTGCATACTTCTTTGCTTGCTTTTACAAGGTTTTCCCACCAAAGAGAGGGAGCCTGCTCTGCCCATCCTGATTTTTCAGCCCTGATGGTCATTTCTTGTTTTGGGTAAAACGCAGATTTAACCGTTTTTCCGGTTTGTGCATCTACAATGCTTGCTTTTACCGAGGAACTGCCCAAATCATAACCTAATAAATACATAATTTTTTAATTTAAAATTGAAAGCCTTCAAAATGGTTAAAGGAATTTTCGTATAGTTCTTTATTAAAAGTAAATAAACGCGCAGGTTTATGTGCCACCTCTTTTTCTTTTTCTTCCAGGGGAATCAGATAATTTGCCTTGAGGACTTTTTTTCTGAAGTTCCGGTTATCCAGATTTTTCCCCAGTATAATTTCATATAAATTCTGAAGTTGTCTGATAGTAAATTTTTCAGGTAATAGTTCCATTCCCACAGGTTCAAATTGTAATTTATTTCTCAAAGTATTTAAACCTGAATTTACAATTGTGAGATGATCAAAAGCAAGTTCTGTAAGATCTTTAAGGTTAAGCCATTCTGCATTGTTTTTTGATGCTTTTTCTTCCCTGCTTTCGTTTATTTTTACCAATGAGTAGTAGGCAATTGTTACAACCCTGTTTATAGGAA
>CBDUPM010000284.1:0-4453 GCA_965369105.1 uncultured Bacteroidales bacterium
TAAAACAACTCTGTGTAGAAACCGGATTTTCCAAAATATTGATATACGACGGATCTATCGATAACATCATTGGTTATGTCAGAGCAAAAGAACTATTTCTTCAACCCAAAAGTATACGATCAAATCTGGTTCCGCTAACTATCGTGCCTGAGACCATGGCCGTAAATAAGCTTCTCAGAAGACTTATCAAAGAAAGAAAGTCGATAGCCCTGGTTGTAAATGAATACGGGGGAACTTCCGGTATTATCACATTGGAAGATATAATTGAAGAAATTTTTGGGGAAATAGAGGATGAGCATGATACTGTTGACTTTATTGAGCGCCAGATAAATGGGAGTGAATATGTATTCTCAGGAAGAGTGGAAGTTGATTACATCAATGATAAATACCAACTTGATTTGCCCGTATCCCATGAATATGAAACCATTGCCGGCTTCCTGATGGATCATTCCGGAAATATCCCCAAAATGAATACGCGGTTGATTATAAAAAATTACCAATTCAGAATTCTTACGGTGAGCCAGTCGAAAATAGAGCTTGTTCAGATTAAAAAACTGGGGTCTGATTAATCTGTTTTATCTACTTTTTCTCTTTTTTTAACTCTTAAAAACTTATCTGATATTCCAGGAGAAATATCCCTTTCTTTTTTGAAGGATTTCTTATGTAAATAAATGTAAATTACTATCTTCGTAGCCTGAAAAAAATAGTGTAAAAATAAAATTGTAAATGGCAACCTTACAGAAAATAAGAAACAGAGCAGGGATCCTGATTTCCATATTTGTTGGCTTCGCTTTACTGGCGTTCATTCTTGGAGATGCTCTTAGTTCAGGACCTTCTGCTTTCTCAAAGAAAAGACTTGAAGTAGCAGAAATAAATGGTGAATCAATTGATTACAGGGACTACACCGGAAAAATCGAGGAATTGTCGAACTGGTACAGGGCAAATTACCAGATGAATTCTCTTGATCAGCAAACCATGGAAAGCATTAAGGATGAAATATGGCGTACCACTGTCCGTGATATTGTTATGGGTGAGTCTTATGATGATCTGGGTATTTATATCAGTGTAGAAGAATTAAAAACTATGCTTACCGGAGATTCTATTTCCACAGGCGGAACCAGTATGGTTATGGATGAACCCCATCCAATTGTCAGAAGGATGTTTACGAATCCTGAAACCGGAGAGTTTAACCGCTTCCAGATGATGAATTATTTCAACGCATTGAGTGATCCTGTATATGCCGATATGAGAAAACAATGGATTTACCTGGAAGATCAAATTGTTAAAGAACGTTTAAGTCAGAAGTATTTCGGTCTGGTTAGAAAAGGATTGTCCCCTAACAGCCTGGATGCAAAAAACTTTTCTTTTGAAAGCGAATCCAGCATTACATTTGATTTTGCTTATCTTGGATATAACAGTATAGAAGATTCAGAAATAGAAGTTTCAGAGTCAGAAATAGAAAAGTACTACAATGAACATAAAAATGAATTCAGACAGGAAGAGGGAAGAAGCATTGAATACATAGTATTCCCCATTGAAGCTTCCGATGAAGACGACAGGAATGCAAAATTGTATGTGGAACAAAAAAGAGACGCATTCGCAAGAGCAGACAATCCCATAAATTTTGTAAATTCCAATTCGGATCTTCCTTACGCTGATGTTTATTATGCCAAAAATGATCTTCCGGAGGCTTACCAGGATTCTATATTCAATGCTCAACCCGGGTACATTGCCGGTCCGTATTTTGAAAATAATTCATACAAACTTACCAGGCTGATTGGTTTTAAAGCGGTACCTGACTCTGTCAGAGCCCGTCATATCCTTATTTCATTATCGGTGCAAAGAGATGATGCACGGGCAAAGACCATTGCCGACAGTCTTAAAAACCAGATTCAAAATGGCGCCAGCTTTACTGCCCTTGCCGCTGAATTCTCTGCAGACCAGTCCAATAGCGCGATAGGTGGCGACCTGGGTTGGTTTTCAGCTAACCAGATGGTAAAAGCTTTTAATGATTATTGCTTTGAAAATAATAAAGGTGATTTGGGAGTAGTTAAAACAAATTTTGGATATCATATAATCAGGATCGATGATCAAAGTCCGAAAGTCAAAAAAGCCCAGCTTGCCATACTTGAAAGTCAGGTTACTGCAAGTGATGAAACCAGGAATAATATCTATTCAGAAGCGGTTCAATTCAACAGCAATGCCAGAACGATAGATGGATTTAGAAAGCTTTACGCTGAAAAGAACCTGAGTCCCCGTTTTGCCACTGATTTTGCTAAAGATGAAAAATCCTTGCCAGGAATGGAGAATTCAAGGGAGATTATTCGCTGGGCATATGAGAATGATGAAGGAACCATCAGCAAAGAAATATTTGACCTGGATGAAAAATATATTGTTGTTGCATTAACCGATGTCAAAAAAGAAGGGATTGCACCCCTTGAAGATAAAACTCCTGAGATAGAAATAGAGCTAAGGAAGAATAAAAAGCTTGAAATATTAGCCGGGCAGGTAAGCGGGAAACTTTCATCGGTTTCTGATATTGACGGTGCCGCTTCTGTTCTTGATACTGAAGTCAGAACAGCAGAAAAAGTCAGGTTTTCCAATCCTTATATAAATATGGTCGGACTTGAGCCTGCTGTTGTAGCGAAAGCCTTTGAAACTGAATTAAACGTACTTTCCGAACCCATCATTGGTGAAAATGGAGTCTTCGTGATCCAGCTTTCAGAAAAAAATGTTCCGGAAGAATTTGATATTGCTTCTGCAAAATTCCGAATGAAATATTTATATGAAAGCCGTGTAAACTTCCAGGGCTATGAAGCACTTATGAAAAAAGCCAATATAAAGGATAACAGGATTAAGTTCTTTTAGAGTATTAACTGTATAAAATAAAAAGTCCGCAAATTATATGCGGACTTTTTTTATATCATTTATTTTAAAAAGACTAATAAAGCAATCAGCTCAGGAATCCTCTTACAATTCCTGAAATTACCTTCCCATCTGCTTTTCCCGCCAGCTTTTTACTGGCCATTCCCATTACTTTTCCCATATCCGCCATGCTGGCAGCTCCGGTTTCTGATATGATCTCTTCCACTACCTTTTTAATTTCTTCTTCACTCATTTGTGCAGGCAGATAAGTCTCAATAAAACCTGCTTCAAGTATTTCCTTTTCCGCCAGTTCAGGCCGGTTTTGGTTAGTATATATATCGGCTGATTCTTTTCTCTGCTTTACCAGCTTTTGCATAATTTTTATTTCTTCCTCATCACTTAATTCATCCCCGGCACTCTTACTGGTTTTGACGAGAGTAAAAGCTGTTTTCACTGCCCGAAGGGCCTCCAGCTTGTCTTTTTGCCTGTCCCGCATTGCCTGCTTGATATCATCGTTTATCCGGCTTGTATACTTCATAATTTTTCTATTTATTAAATTTTAAATAAACGAAATACCAATTAATCAACATTATCGTGAAGATAGGAATTATCTTCTCTTAGCTTGGGACCGCCATCTTCTTCATCTTCTGAAAGTTTAAATTTTGAAACTTCAGAATCCTTTGACGGGGTTTCCGGATCAATTTTAATCTGCTTTCTTAAATAAGCAGGCTCATTTTCCAGCTCCTCAATCGCTTCATTTTCATGCTTGCTGTTATAAGCTGAAGTTTTTACTCTTTCATGCGCTTCCTTTAATCTCTGCACTCTTTTTTCCCTGATTTTTACCTGCTCGTCCGGGTCAGAGTTCATATTGGTTTCATCATATAAGATATACTCTTCCGACTTTTCATCCATATTGAATTCCAGGGTTTGCTGAAATTCTGAATCAGGTTTATTTTTCACTTCAAAATCGCCGCTCATTGCACTTACATTTCCTCCGCTTTCCCTTAAGGGAACTTTATCAACAATATCTTTCTGGTGATAAAGTTCAGGGATACTTTTAGTTCCGAATCCGGTTGCAATTACAGTTACGCTAATAGATGATTCCAGAGATTCATCCACTCCCGTTCCCCAGATAATCAAAGCATTTTTATGAGCCGCCATATTTACATAATCGGTGATCTCACCCACCTCATCCATACTGATCTCTTCTGCGCCGGAAGTAATATTGAGAAGAATACTTTTCGCACCGGTAATATCATTATTATTTAGCAAGGGAGAAGAAAGAGCTTCTTCTATGGCTTTCACTGCCCTGTTTTCACCCGTTGCTGTGGCCGAACCCATAATGGCTACACCGGAGTTGCTCATGACAGTTTCAACATCGGCAAAATCAACGTTAATATATCCATGAACGGTAATAATTTCTGCTATTCCTTTGGCGGCTCTGGATAGCACATCATCGGCCCGTGCAAATGCATCTGCCAGCTTGAGATCTCCAAATATTTCACGAAGCTTCTGATTATTGATAACCAGGAGTGAATCCACATGTTTTTGAATTTCCTCTATGCCTTCAATTGCCTGCCGTATTCTT
>CBDUPM010000285.1:0-4452 GCA_965369105.1 uncultured Bacteroidales bacterium
CCAACATCAAACCGTTAATTCCACACTGGATGAACCGGTTATAGTAAGGGTTGTTGATGAGCAATCTAAACCGGCAACAAATTTTCCTGTGTCTTTTTCAATAGTACAAAAACCTGAAAAATCAGAAGGATTTAAAATTCTGAATGAAGGTATTTATACAGATTCACTGGGACTTGCAAAAACGGGTATCGTACTGGGATCAAAACCAGGAGAATACCGGATAATGGCGCGGATAGAGAGTACTTCAGATAAGGATATTCAACTTTTCTCCTTTCATGCCCGTAAGGCGAACTGGGTAAGTATGCTGATTTTTGGGTTATTGGGAGGACTGGGACTCTTCCTGCTGGGAATGGAGATGATGAGTGAAGGCTTGAAAAAATCGGCAGGAGATAAAATGAGGACCATACTTGGAACGCTAACCAGTAACCGCTTACTGGGAGTGGCACTGGGAACTTTTGTCACTATGATTATCCAGAGCAGTAGTGCCACCTCTGTAATGCTGGTAGGATTTGTCAATTCAAAATTAATGCGGTTCAAACGAACCATTGGGATTATTTTGGGAGCAAATATAGGAACAACTATTACCGCACAGCTGATCGCCTTTAAAATTACGGATTATGCTCTTTTAATGATTGCAGTCGGTTTTGTTTTAATGTATTTTTCAAAAAAACAGGCTTATAAGTATCTCGGACAATCTTTACTTGGATTTGGAATCCTGTTTTTTGGAATGCATATAATGTCGGATGCCATGTATCCCATGCGTACGTATGCACCCTTTATTGAGCTCCTGCAGGTTTTAGAAAATCCTGTTCTGGGAATCTTTGTAGGATTGCTTTTTACCGCTCTTTTACAAAGCAGCAGTGCCTTTATAGGAATAATCATAGTTCTGGGCAGCCAGGGACTGCTTACGCTGGAAGCGGCAATTCCACTTTTAATTGGTTCCAATATTGGGACGGCTGTAACAGCATTCCTGGCCAGCATAAAAGCCAGCAGGGAAGCAAAAAAGGTGGCTGTTGCAAATGCTTTCATCAATATTTTCGGAATGTTACTTTTGGTACTCTGGATACCGGGATTTTCAGAAATAATTGTGGATATATCTCCAAAAAGCTCATTTCCTCCCGGTGAAACCCAGGCAATGGCTGAAACTATTCCTAGACAGATTGCCAATGCCCATACCCTTTTCAATGTGATGATCGCCATCATTATTCTACCCTTTACAAATATTATCGCACGATTAATTGACCGTATCCTGCCTGAAATTGAAGCTCCGGAAGATCAATATTTAAAGACTTTTTACCTGGATGAAAACCTGATAAATACCCCATCCCTGGCATTAAACCTGGCAAAACAGGAAGCACTAAGAATCGGAACCATTACCCAGGATATGCTGAGTGACGCCATCATTCCCTATCTTACCAAGGAAGACATATTACTCCCTAAACTTGAAGAGGGGGAAAGGCAAATTGATTTTCTGGCTGAAAAAACCAATGCCTACCTGATGAAAATTGTCAGGCAAAGTGTAGACACCAAAAGAGCAGACGAAGCTTTCCAGATTATGTACACGGTAAAAGAACTGGAGGAAATTGCCGATATTATTGGAAATTTATTGGTTACCAGGGCAAAAACATGGATTAGTGAAGAGGTTGAATTTTCAGAGAAAGGGAAAAGAGAATTACTGGAATATCATACTCTTACTCAAAAACAACTTTCAAGGGCAATCGATGTTTTCAGGGATGTAAATCTGAAGAAAGCCATAGAAATGAAGGCTAAACACAAGAAATACCGGAGCATTGCCAGTGAATTGGAGAAACAACATTATCAAAGATTACGGGAAAAACCCAAACTGGAATCTACCGGGGATTCCCATATGGAGCTTATGACCAGGCTCAGAACAATAACTCACCATGCCACCAATATTGCAAGAATTTTGCTGGATTGGAAAAATGCTGAGAACAGGACCTAGGATGTTTCCCGAAAGTGGTTTTGGGTTTTGAAAGCACTATTGAGTATTGGATACCGCTAATGAATGCCTTTATTATTCCAGACTAATCTTTAATGGCCGGTTGAAAGCTTTATGGTCAGGTTTTACTCTTTATAAACTCTGGAAAACATAATGACATCGTTTTATTGGCTTTGCCCTGAATGCGGCCCGGATGAAAGCTATTTAAGAAATACCTAATACACGAAATTTTCAGATAGTTCCAGCAAATGTGTTGCAATTCGGGATACCCATCCTAATTTGGTATTTTCTTCAATAACAAAGAATATAAATATTAAATACAGACTGATAAAAATCAAACCCCGCCTGCGGTTGATTTTTTTACTGTAAATAAATACAGGGATTACCACCAGGTTAATGACAGCCATCATCAGCCATACACTTAAACTCCAAATCCTTACCTCAGGTGAAAGGTTGATTTCGCCATGGATTAGTGTAAAAAGTAAGAGAGGCAAACCCAGGGCAAAAGAAATGTCAAAAATATTACTTCCGAATGCATTTGAAATAGAATCATCAAAATTCCCTTTTTTTGCGTCACGGACAGAAATCATCGTATCCGGAATGCTGGTTGCGGCCGATGCCAGAAGGACGGAAATAAAAATTATCGGAAGTCCCAAACCTCTTAGATTTTCCATACCAAATAATGAGTATTGTTCATGACCCAGTAATTCGGTTCCCTCCACGAGGAGCCATGTTCCCATACTCATAATTCCGGTTGCCAGAATAAGAGTAAACCATGCATTAAGACGGGTTAAGGTTTTCCCGTTCAGTACGATTTGCTTTATATCCAGGCGTAAAAAATGGGATATTTTTATTTTGACTTTTTCTGTTTCGAATGCCACATCCGTTTTTGATTCATGGTTTATAGGTCCAAATCCCTTTCTAAGGAAAAACAGGTATAAGAAATAAACAAAAATGAGCACTAATCCATCCAGGCTTCTTAAAGTTGGCCGGGTGATAAGGATAAATATTAGTGCAATATTTGCAAATACCAGGAAAAGACTATCCCTTTTGATTACATTCCGGTCAAGGGAAAAACTATATGACTTATTATTGATGGTCCCTACCAGGAGGATTGCCGCCGGTATGATGAGGATATTAAAAATAGCGCTTCCCGCAGTCACACCTAATCCACCTGAAAATGAATCGGCGAAATTACCTTCATCTTTGATATAAAAAAGGAAGAACATGGTAGTCAGAAATTCAGGCATACTGCTGGCCACTGCATTTATTGTTGCACCTTTCACCCCTTTTGACATATTTCTTCCCAGGTAATCGGCAGCCGTTTCAAAGGCATCCGTACTTTTCCAGATAATATAGGAACTTAAAATAATAAACAGGATTGGGATTATAATACCTACAACTTGCATGTAAAATTTTCTTTAATTAGTTTATTTATTTAATGACATTACATGCAACAATAGGTCGTCTATATAGTTTTCTTCAAAGTCTGCCAGAAATTTAAGACTCAAATAGCCTAATTTTTGTTTGGTGAAAACGGTAAAAAACCCAAGGTAATTATCTCCGAAATGAATGGGCAAAGTATAAGCATGGAAGGAAGATTTTCCAATATTCATTTTACCATGCATCTGTAAATCCGGCGTCACCAGACAAAATCTTTCATTATCCTCCCAGTGTATGACTTCAGCAATTTCTTCAGAACTACAATAAACAGGTTCATTTATTATTTTGACTGCAGAAAACTGCACATCAAAAAATGTGTAATTGTAAAAACGGATAAGGAAACTGGATAGTTCTTCAGCAAACTCTTTTGAATCAGAAATTTCCTTGCGGGCAATTTTATTTTTGATTTCATCAAATTTATCGGCCATATTTTGCGGAAGCTTAAAAATAACGATCAGAAAAGCCCAATTAATAATTCCCCCGATAAATATTACAAATGTCCCAAAAACCCTGTAAATAAGCTCAACTTCTTTTGTAAGGAATATAAAAATGCTGTAAAAAAAAATCACAGAAATTATATAGGTGATTGAAAAAACGATCACCTGAAAATTCCTCCAGAAGTATCCGGTCTTTATTTTCATAAGTTAAAAATCAAAAAAGTAAAGTTACTAATTTCCCAAAGATAAATATTCGAATTTACCAGAATAACAATGGGATTTGATTTAGGTTGATTTAGTTGTGTGACTAATGTGAGTTTTGGGTCCACGGTCGACAGTCCACGGTCCACGGTACCAAAAAAGTGATTACGTGATTACGTGTTTCCGTGATTCCGGGTTTGGTTTTTATATAGCTTTTCCCATTTTCAATCAAGAGGTTTTGGGTGAGTAATTTAATCTTTGGTCGACGGTCGATGGTCCACAGTCGACGGTTCCAAAAAAGTGAGTAGGTGGTTGAGTGACCACACGACCACGTACAACAGTAACCACAGTACCTACAGCAACAATAGAAACAACAGCGCCAACAGTACCAAACGAAAAAGGTGGATAGGA
>CBDUPM010000286.1:0-4450 GCA_965369105.1 uncultured Bacteroidales bacterium
TTTAATTTTTTTAGATTCCATCGATTTACTTGATATATCTTTTGTGTCAATACCTCCGGCTGTAATAATGGCTTCTTTGAATCCCCTGTAATCAATAATCTGAAATCTGAAATCCTTGAGAAGATGGACTAGCTTTTTTCTTTCTTTTGCACTTAGCTGGTGCCCTGATTTTTTTCCATCCAATTCCAGCTTTTTCAGGAATACGGGTATCATTTTTTGCGGCAACAGGCCTTTTAAAATATTTTCCAGTTGTTTTTTACCATTTTCATCTAAATCACGAAGAATTCTTTGGTCCAGTCTGTTTTCATCAAGAGCCGGTTTCAGATCAATGGATATCTCAACTCTGTTTTTATTTCTTAATGAATCAACAGCATCCCTGCTCAGACTCAGAATCACGGGTCCGGTTAAACCAAAATGCGCAAATAACATTTCTCCGAATTCTTCTTTAACCTTTTTCCCCTCAACCCAAAGTACCGCATTTATATTCTTCAGACTTAAACCCTGTAAATCACCGGCTGTATTCCCTGATGTAACCAGGGGGACCAGCGCAGGTCGGGGTGTAACAATGCTGTGTCCGGTTTTTTCTGCAATCCGGTATCCATCTCCTGTTGATCCTGTTGCGGGGTATGATTTTCCCCCGGTAGCGATAATCACCGCATCGGAATAAAGATTAATAGTTTTACCCCCTGACAAGACCTCAATACCCCTTAGCTTATCTTCATCCATGAGCAGGTTTTCAAGCTTTGATTCATACTTAAAATCTACAGGGAGATTTTTCAACCAGTTTTTTATGGAAGCGAGTACATCAGCAGCTTTATTATTTTCAGGAAATATCCGGTTTCCTCTTTCTGTTTGGGTTTTTAATCCGTGATCATTTAAAAGCTTTACCATATCAACCGAAAAGAATTCATGAAAAGCAGTTCTCAGGAATCTTCCGTTGGGATATATATTTTTGAAATAATTTTCCATATCCGAATCATTAGAGATATTGCATCGACCCTTTCCGGTTATTAACAATTTTCGTCCGGGAGATCTCATTTTTTCAATAACAAGAACTTTTGAACCCAATTCAGCAGCCCTTCCAGCCGCAATTAATCCGGCTGCCCCTGCACCTATAACAATAACATTGTAATCAGACATAATTAAATTTGTTGCGAAAATAAGGTATTCTGGATGGAATAGCTAATTTGAGGGTGGACATAAATTGGAGGCCTGGGTCATAGCGGATTGCTGCCCGGCAGGGATGTTGCCTCCATGACCCCGCCGGGTGAACGGGTGCCCAATGGACCTCTTTACCAGACAACTCAGTTCACTCCGGGTACCCGAAGTACTCATGGCACTACTTTATGTTAAACGACAGTCTTGATATTTATCAGACAATCCTTAATTTTCGGTTTTCTATTTTTGTACAAAATAATAATCTATGGCGCATAAAATCACCCCACAACTGATAAATCCTTCAAGTATAGTTATCGTTGGAGGTTCCAATAATGTTTTTAAGCCCGGAGGAAAGGTCCTGAAAAATATTTTGGATGGAAATTTTTCAGGAGAGCTGTTAGTGGTCAATCCAAAAGAAAAAGAAGTTCAGGGTGTCAGATCTTTTCCTTCCGTTGAGGTTCTTCCTGAAGTGGATCTTGCCATTCTTGCCATTCCCGCCAGGTTTTGTCCTGATAGCATTAGAGTTCTTACAGAAACAAAAAATACAAAAGCATTTATCATTGTGTCTGCAGGATTTTCAGAAGAAAATGAAGAAGGGAAAACCCTGGAACAGGAAGTGGTTGCACTTGTTGAGAAAGCAGGGGCAAGCTTAATAGGTCCGAATTGCATAGGGGTTATGACTCCTTTTTACCAGGGAGTTTTCACTCTTCCTATTCCCAAATTATCACCAAAAGGAGTGGATTTCATTTCCGGATCGGGTGCTACGGCAGTTTTTATAATGGAATCGGGTATGCCAAAAGGTTTGCAGTTTGCCAGTGTTTTTTCCGTTGGAAACAGCGCCCAAATCGGGGTGGAAGAGATGCTGGAGTATCTTGATGAAACCTTTGATCCTGAAACAAGTTCCAAAAACAAGATTTTATATATTGAAAGTATAGATAAGCCGGAAAAGCTTCTGAAACACGCTTCTTCATTAATAAAAAAAGGTTGCAGAATTGCGGCTATCAAAGCAGGTAGTTCAGAGGCCGGAAGTCGTGCAGCTTCATCACATACAGGAGCAATTGCCAGTTCCGACCTGGCGGTGGATGCCTTATTTAAAAAAGCAGGGATCATAAGGTGTTATGGTCGTGAGGAAATGTCGTATATGGCCGGAGCATTTAATCATCCGAAAATAAACGGAGATAATATTGCCATCATTACCCATGCAGGAGGTCCGGCAGTAATGCTGACTGACGTATTATCTGAAGGAGGATTCAAGGTTCCTCATATTGAAGGTGAATCAGCAGATGAATTGCTTGCAAAACTTTTTCCGGGATCTTCAGTGGCAAATCCCATTGATATTCTCGCTACCGGAACAGCAGAACAGGTAAAAGAGTGTATTGAGTATTGCGAAAATAAATTTGATATAATCGATGGAATAGTAATCATTTTTGGCAGCAGTGGTCTTACTGAAGTATTTGATGCCTATGATGTTATCCATGAAAAAATGGCCACTTGTAAAAAGCCCATTTTCCCGGTTTTACCCTCGGTAAGCACAGCTGCCAGGGAGGTGAAGGCATTTTTAGAGAAGGGACATATCAATTTCCAGGATGAGGTTTTACTGGGAGAATCCTTAAATAAAATAAAGAATACACCTCTGCCTTCAGAAATAGAATTGTTTGAAGAAGGGGTTTCGGTTCAAAGCCTGCGAGCTACCATTGAAAAGGCTGAATCAGGGTATCTGCCTGAAGAGCTGGTTTATGATTTACTTGACGGAGCAGGAATACCGAGAGTGAGTGCATACCTGGCAAAAACGAAAGAAGAAGTGCTAAGACAGGCCAGGGATTGCGGTTATCCCCTGGTTATGAAAGTTGTGGGTCCTCTTCATAAATCTGATGTAGGAGGAGTTTGTCTGAATATATCTGGCGATGAGATGCTCATTTCAGAGTTTGAGCGAATGCAAAGTATTCCCGGCTATGAAAGCGTATTGTTACAAGCTATGCTCAGAGGCACAGAGCTATTCCTGGGGGCAAGTTATGAAGAAGGTTTTGGTCACCTGGTTCTTTGCGGATTGGGAGGAATATTTGTCGAGGTGATTAAAGATGTGGCATCAGGCCTTGCCCCATTAAACAAATATGAAGCTTTAAGCATGATTCATTCCTTAAAATCATACCAAATCATTAAGGGAATCCGTGGACAGGAAGGGGTTGATGAAGATAAATATGCAGAAATCATTATGCGGCTTTCGACCTTATTACATCATTGTCCTGAAATCAGGGAAATGGATTTGAATCCGCTGATAGGAAAGGCAGAAAGTATTTTCGCAGTGGATGCCAGGATAAGGATTGAGAAATAAAAGAAATGTGGTCTCGTGGTCTCGTGGTCTCGTGGTCTTATGGTCTCGTGATCCGGTTGTTACCAGAAACGAATGAATCAGCAGAAATCTATGTATCAGAAACACCAACAGCACCAACAGCACCAACAGCACCAACAGCACCAACAGCAACAACAGCAACAACAGCACCAACAGTAATAACCCCCACCCAAACCCCAATCACCCCATGAAAGACCTGAAATTCGCAATTCTTTTCCTCCTTTTCTTCGGCCCCTTTTTTATTTTTCGAGCCGTATTTGATTTTTATTATGAATTCAACCTGGAACATGGTTTACTCATGAGCTTCATCAAGTTTGCCATTCTTGCTACATTGGGGGAAGTTATTGGATTAAGAATAAGAACCGGAAACTATATTCAGAAAGGATTTGGAATCCTGCCAAGGGCATTTGTCTGGGGATTCCTGGGACTTAGTCTGAAGGCTGCTTTTGATATTTTCGCCTCAGGAACACCGGTTTTCCTGGAAGGAATCGGATTGGATAATGCAAGTACCATCATACATGGTGAATTGACATGGCTAAAGGTCCTGGTTTCTTTTTCCATCTCTACCATGCTTAATCTTTTTTATGCACCGGTTTTAATGACAGCCCACAAAGTAACAGACAGTCATATCATTGCAACGGGCGGAAGCATGAGAGGATTTTTCACCAAAATGGATATTCTGTCCATCCTGAAAAACATAGATTGGGAAACCCACTGGAATTTCATTTTAAAAAGAACAATCCCGCTGTTCTGGATCCCTATGCAAACCATTACCTTTTTGTTACCTCCTGAGTTTCGGATTTTGTTTGCT
This sequence comes from uncultured Bacteroidales bacterium, assembly GCA_965369105.1. Taxonomy (GTDB): domain Bacteria; phylum Bacteroidota; class Bacteroidia; order Bacteroidales; genus JAGLSB01. The sequence goes on from CBDUPM010000286.1 coordinate 4,320, forward strand.
GCATTTTTGGGGATTGTTCTTGGCGTTCTGTTAGCATTTGCAAGCCTGAAGAAATCCGGGAACATGTAAAACATAAATTGAAAAAACCGGAACAACCATCCACCCATCCACCCAACCTCATTAGCACATTA
>CBDUPM010000287.1:0-4429 GCA_965369105.1 uncultured Bacteroidales bacterium
GCCCTGAGATTATAAGAGGCCTTTCTTCCCTGCTTCCAAAATTATCGATGGCTTGCTTCGGTGTACTGGTTGTTTTTGGAATAATCCTTATTTACCTGAATGGTGGCCTGGATCCCAATGCCTTGTTTGGCACTGAAAAAATTGATGAAACAAATTTTATTTCCTATCTGATATTTCAAAAATAAAACATTAAGGATCATATGAAAACAAGGGCTGTACTTACGATAATAATTGCCATTTTAACCGGATTTGCTTTAGGTTATGTCACATCAAACCAGGTTCGGCATTTAAAAACCAAGGATGTAAGAAGTATGTCTTCCAAAAAAACCTTTAAAGAAAGAAGTATTGAAATAATTGTACCTGATGAAACTCAAATGGAAGAATTAGATCCTATGCTGGATAAATACGCCCATCGTTTCGACTCACTAAGGAAAGTCACCTCCGATCAATATAAAAGCTTCGTTGAAGAATTTCACACAGAAATCTTCCCTTACCTCACAGAGGATCAAATAGCAAGAATGAATGAATTTGGAAAATACTGGAGGAAAGGTAAAAAACCCAATGATGAACAGGAAAAAACTAATTAATTGATATTTATCACCTTATAATTTCCTTTGTAGGCTATTTTATTATCTTTTACCGCAATAAATGCCTTTAAGTTTTTCGGAATTTTACTGATAATCTTATCTATATCTTCTTCGCTGCGGATATAATTTGCAAGAGAAGTAGCCCATGAATCAGCCAAAACCGTATCATTGGCTATAACCATCAATAAATCAGATGAACCCATACTGAATGAGTGCCCGAATGTCCCGGAAGAACTGCAAATTCCCAAAAAGTCATTTTCAGCTTTAATTTCAAGTCCCAGGTTTTCAAAATTTTTATTCGTCCCGCTGTCCAGGGCAAGATTCAGATCACGTTCAATCCAAAGACAAATATCCCCCCCATTTTCGATAACCACTTCCTTCACATCGTAGTTCATTTTAATAGTCCGTGCAATTTCCTCAGCCACAAATCCAGCAATTCCAGCCATGGGACCTACACCTGCCTTTAAGCCTGCCTCTTTTAACCTGATAATAAAATCCGGATCCGTATCCAGAGGTTTTAATGGATGAAGCGAGCTTATAAATACAGGATGATCCAGGATATAGGATTTCAGATTTCCTCTGGTTTCAAAAAGATGTTGATGGATGTGCTCAAAATCAACATGTGAATAGGATTCAGTATTTATACCTACCCATAAATCAGATTCCTCAATGATGATTTTTTTTCCCTTGAATCTTTCATTATTGATTCTTTCCCGGTATATCCGTGGTTGAAACATTATGCAAAATTAAGTTCAAAAAGCTGCAAGGGACACGCCTTTAAACAAAGTTCACAGGCTATGCATTTTTCCGGTTTAAAAATAAGCTCACGGCTTTCCAGATCCATCGTTAAAGCATCGGCAAAACAAACTGCAGAACAACTACCACAATGAATACAGTCTTTTTCATTCAAAACGATGCTCTTTTGTGCCGGAGACCAGCTGATATCAAGACTTTCAAAATAACTAACTGCCTTTTCAATATTTTCTGAACTGGATTGCAATTCGATCATAAGTTTCCCTTTTTTTCCAGGAGTTATATCCGCATTCAGGATATTCACAATGATATCAAATTCCTTTACCAGGCGGTAGGTAAGAGGTTCTGAAATCTTGTTTGGAGGGAAAGTCAATACAAATCTTTTTTTCATCTTTATTTCCTCCTTTTTAATGAATTTAAACTGGTATTTACCGGAAATTCCCCAACGGGGCGACTCAGTAAGAATTTCCCTTCTATGATACTTGTTTTTAACAAATCAGCAATCTTCCTGGCTTTGTTTAAACTGGAAAGAGAAGCTGTTCGCATCTTTTTTCCATTCACCTTAATTTTACCTGAAAACAAACTCTCATAATCTATCTCAGCAATGGCCGGGTGACCGGGTTTGGAATAATCGCAGATGGTGGTGGTAATCTGGCTGTTCCGGATAGATAATCTTTTTGCAATATCTTCATCAAGTACAGGGATAGGAATTCCAATTCCAATAAAAATACTGACCCCGTATTTTTCATAATAGGCGGCTTTGATAAACTCCGGGCTCATTTTCTTTGCGTCTCCAATAACCGCTATCGTGGCAGAATTTTGCTTAGGAATACCAAAGACATTTTTTGGAGTGCTTGTGTTAAACTGGGTTCCGTTCCAGGCAATAAATCCCTCCGCCCCGCCCAGAAAAATGCGGGTTCCGATACCGATAGTCCTCATCTCAGGATCGTTTAATAAAGGACTCAGTTCCCCTGAGGTTGAAAAGGTGGCATTCCCCATGTTTGGCAGGAGAGAACCCATATAGGTGTAAATTATTTTTCCGGAGGAGTTCACCGCGCAGGGATAATTCTGGTAGGCATTCCGCGGATTAAACATAAACATCTCATTAACGGAATTCCTATTGATAATGGCTTCTACTTCCGTTTCCGGGTAACAGTCCGTTCCTTTTGCTGAGGCTTTTAATTTTACATTCTTGCCGGAAATCAGCTCTTCAATAATATGAGCCCCACCGTATTGCTCATTGAAAGGATTTACTTCCGTAGCGCCAATGTAAAGGTCAACGGCTGCAATCCCACTATGAACCGGAACATTATTCAAACTTACTTTTTCCATTCTGATCGGGGGATCAGAATGACCCACATTTAAAAACATACCTGAGGAACACATGGGACCAAAGGTAGCGGTGGTAACCACATCGACTTTTTTCACAATCTCTTCCGGACTTAAATTTTCCGACATTTTGCTCACTTCCTCGGCTGTTAAAACAACAGCTTCGCCCCGGATAATCTTTTCATTGATCTCTTCAAATGATTTTTTTATTGCCATGAATAAAATTTTAATAAATACAATGATTTAAACAAGCATAATCTGCCGGGATAACATTGCATTTGATTCATAAATAATTTATAATCCCTTTTCAGGGCAGGTATTAGCACCATTTCCCGGGTGGGCTGGTTGCTAGAGGTTCTCAGAGCCTGATCTCTCCCCTCTTCTTTATAAATCATTTCCTAAACGGAAGGATTTATTTCAGGTCAAAAGTAAATATAAATCTTTATTTCTCTTGAGAAATCATCAGAAAGCCCTTACATGACTGGTATTTTAGAATCATTCTAGCTAAAGCAGGATGCCAGGTGTGGCCTTAGATTCTTTCTATTGCAGAATGGGGAAGCCATCCTTTCCTTCCATCAGACAGCCTTATTTCAATCCATTCTTCCACCTCATTTTCCAACCAGATTTTTGTACCCTCATGCAAAATAAAAAGTTCTTTCCCGCTTTGCCTGGGAGCCGACCTGATTACCTGTGATCCTTCCATAATAATGGCTGTTCCGGGGTCTTCCATAATCCTTGCATTTCTTAAACTTATTCCATAAAAAATGATAGACAAAGCAAGTAAACTAACACCGGTATAAAATCCGATTTTGCGGAATCTGACGGATTTTGAAAATATAAAAATCATCAAACCGGTAAAAAATACCGAAAAACTAACAAGACTGAGAATAGCCCAGCTATTTGGATGCAATAAATTGAAAAGTTGATTCAGCCATGATCTTAAAAAGAATACCGGTACTTCCTCGAATCTGTCTGTCAGCATACTTTCCACAAAAGCCAGATTTTGCTTTATTTCCTCATCTCTGGGATCTAACAATAGGGCTTTTTCGTAGAACAGCCTTGCCTTTCCCAATTTATTGGAGCGAAAAAATGCATTTCCGGCATTAAAGTATAATTCAGAAGACTGTAATCCTCGTTCCTCGTAAGATAAATACAACTCTGCGGCAAGTTCATATTTACCCTCCTGGTATAATTGATTTGCCTTTAAAAAAGTTGTATCAACCTTATATTCAGCATTCAGAGTATTAAAGAAAAGAGATAAAATAATACAAAAAACCAGCTTATAATATTTCATTTTCATTTTATTAAATATTCTCTTCCAATTCACTTAAACATTCTTTTGCCCTGTCATATAGCCTTTGTTTATCATCAATTCCAACAGGTGAATACCTTGCCATTTCGCAGTCATCCACCAGGTTCCATAGTTTTTCCATCAGCTCTTCTGATACTGATTTTTCTGAAAGTGCAAATTCAATCTTTTCCCGTGACATGTCGGCCGTATTCATCGAAAGCCGGTCGGAAAGGTATCCGTTTACTGCTTTAAGTATTTCATCATATAAACCTTCATCCTTCTTTTGGAGTAAAGTTCTGGCTGACTTCAGTCGTTTTGAAGCCAGTTTCCATGCTTTCTTATTTCTTATGTAGAAAATATCCTGTTCCCTGGTTATTTTATTCCTCCAGTAGAAATAGCTCATTAAAAGGATAAGTACCAAAGCAAAAACGAGTATGTAAAACAGCTTTTGATAAACAAGAAAATTCCC
>CBDUPM010000288.1:0-4427 GCA_965369105.1 uncultured Bacteroidales bacterium
ACTTTATATTTTTTTTGGTGTTGCTGATTTTTCATGGTAGACACTTACTTTTATTTAATTATTGACATCACCTCGATTTGGATTTCAAATGTTTTGAATATCAAAATACTCTTATTATTCTATCACAATATAATTTTATGTCAATCAATATATTATTTTTTACAAAATAAAAAAAAGTGAACATCTGTTCACTTTTCATATAATTCTATTGTCTAATTGTTTTTTCTCTAGATACTTTATAAAAGTATCTATAATCTCATCAGCTATTCTTCTGTTTACGTTAGGAGATGAACTTGCATTATGCGGTGTAATCAAACAGTTCTCTAAATCCCATAAAGGATCATCTTTCAGTATCCGGGTTAAGTCCTCCCGGATAGCTCCCACCGGCACAGTATAATCGGTATATATAAAAACGGTTCCGAGAATCTCTGCTGATGTCCGTGTCCAGTTCTGAAAAGGTTTTTCAATAAAATATTTTGTCGGAACAATTAGTCTTCTCTTATCCCATATCCTTATAACTACATAGGTAATATTAATTTCCTCTATCCATCCCCATTCGCCTTCCACTATAACTACATCATCCAGGCGGATGGGCTGGGCCAGAGCCAGCTGAAATCCGGCCAGAACATTCCCAATAAGGCTTTGGGCTGCAAAACCCAGAATAATCCCGGCAACCCCGGCAGATGCAAAAAGGCTAACCCCTATTTTTCTGATACTTTCGAAGGTCATGAGAGCTGCTGCCAGTGCAATGATAACTACAATGGTAATAAGAATCCGTTCGATTATTTTAAATTGGGTATACACCTTTCTGGCTTTCAGATTATCTTTCTCGTCAACATCAAACTGCTTTAAAACCAGTTCTTTACCAAGTCCTATAAATCGAATCACCAACCAGGCAATCATAAAAATGATAATGACATTTAAACTGTGATTAAGTATCCTAAGGAGTTCATTTTCAGGACCCACCGTACTCACAAAATAACTAAGGGAAACTGTTATGAAGAAAATAAGTCCGGGTAGTTTAAACTTCCGGTAACTATCCCTTGTGATATTATTATCCTTTCGCTTACTGAACCTTTTTAAAACCTGGAAAGTAATAAAATGGATAATCAGGAGGGTCAGCAACAATATGGTGCTGGTTATCAATATGGGATTCAAATCCGTTTGAGTGCTTTGGTTTACTAGGTTTTCAATCATTATGGATGTGCTTTTAATCTAATTACATAATCCTGTTGCAATTGTTCAATGGAAATTGAAACGTTTCCCGGATTATCGGATAATCGATAAAATTACGGTTTTTAGGGAATTTATCCATATAGATTGCCCGCAGATCTTCATAGAATTTGAAATTCGAATACAGTGCTGATTCTTAATTGTTTAAGTTTGGAAATAAAAATGTATAACTCCTCTCTGGGTTTTGATAAACTTAAAATCAAGGGTCTTCCTTTAACCGGTAAAAGCTGTGCCGGGTGCAGTTCCGAAAAACAAGAAGTTTTCATTATCGTTTCATTCCTGAAAAGCTGGTTGAACTGAAATCCGGACTACATGACCCTCTGACCAGGTGACCACTTTTGAGATACTGCGGGTCCTGATCCGCTGACAAACCAAAACATCATCACATTAATAAAGATTCCTTATAAATAATCCAATAACCATCTTAGCGTAATGCTTTCCACATTATATTTATCTTAGTTTTACAGGAAATAAGATATTATGAAATCTCTTTTCAGGAAAGCATTTCTATTCATTCCGGCTTTTATTTTTCTTTCACTCTTGCTTTGGAATTGCGGTCAGAAAAATGAAAATCAGGGTCATACAATACTCATTCCGGCAGAGGGACACAAAGAAAACTATACAGGCAGGGAAAGCTGTAAAAACTGTCATGAAGAAGAATATGAAGCATTTCAGCATTCTCACCACGATCTTGCCATGGATTCCGCCAATGAAGCAACCGTACTCGGTGATTTTGATAATTCTGAATTTCTCCACTTTGGTGTGAAATCAAAATTTTTTAAACGGGAAAATAAATTTTTTGTCTTTACCCAGGGTCCGGAAGGTGAGATGAAGGAATTTGAAATTTCTTTTGTTTTTGGAGTTCACCCCCTTCAGCAATATATCATAGAATTCCCCGGAGGAGCCTACCAGACCCTCCCTTTGGCCTATGATACGCGGAATGCCGAAATGGGAGGTCAAAAGTGGTTTCATGTGTATGATAATGAAAAAATACCCCCGGATGACCTGCTTTTCTGGACACGCCCAAGCATGAACTGGAATTATATGTGCTCGGAATGCCATTCCACCCATGTCCGGAAAAACTATAATTCCTCAACAAAAAAGTATAATACCCAATGGACTGAAATCGATGTTTCCTGTGAAGCATGTCATGGTCCCGGATCTGCGCATGAACAATGGGCTCAGGCTAAGGAGGAGGGTTCTGATTTAAGTTCTTATAAGAATATGGGACTGGTAATCAACCTGAAAGATAAAGACAATGGCCGGTGGATCTTTGATCCTGATTCAACTACCGCAAGAAGATCGGTTAAGAGAAAAGGAGATGAACTGGTACAAATGTGTGCCAGGTGCCACTCCCGTCGCTCGGTAATTACTGAAGACTATACCTTCGGAGGTTCATTACTTCAGACACACTGGCCTTCCCTGCTTGATGAAGGTCTGTATTTTGCTGATGGTCAGATACAGGATGAGGTTTATGTTTATGGCTCTTTCCTTCAAAGTAAAATGCATGCTGCGGGTGTTGTTTGCAAAGACTGCCATGAGCCGCACAGCAGTAAATTATTAGTCGAAGGAAACGGCTTGTGCTACAGATGTCATTTGGTGGGTGAATACGGGACAAAGGAACACCATTTTCATAAGTCAGAAAGCCCGGGTGCGGCCTGTGTTGAATGTCATATGCCCGAAAGAACCTATATGGTTGTTGACCCCAGGAGAGATCACAGTATCCGGATTCCACGACCTGACCTTTCAGATAAACTGGAAGCTCCCAATGCCTGTAATAAATGTCACAAAGACCAAACAAATGAATGGTCTGCAAAATTTCTGGAACAATGGTATGGTAAAGACCTGATTGATAAAAATCATTTTGGTGAAATCTTTTGGGCTGCGAGAAGGTCAGATCCTTCGGCATTGAAAGGATTGGTGAAATTAATACAGGATAAAAACCAGGCTCCGATAATCAGGGCAAGCGCAATTTCCCTTTTAAATCATTATTTTGATCCGGGCCTGATGGAGGTATGGGAGAAAAGTATCAAAGATCCGGAAGCCCTGGTAAGATATGCCAGCCTGACCAATTACCAGTTTACAAATTCTCCGGATGGTTTAGCTTTGGTTTTGGAATGTCTAAATGATCCGGTAAAACTTGTCAGGATAATGGCAGCTTATTCGCTGGCAGGAATTGACAAAAGCCAAATTCCCGGACATCAGATAAGCTCGTGGGAAAAAGCCATTGAAGAATACAAAAGCTCTTTGATGATAAATTCGGATCATCCCTCCGGCCAGGTAAATATCGGGAATTTATACCTGAATTTGGGAAATCCGGCACTGGCAGAAGCTTCCTATCAAAAAGCGGTAAATATTGAACCGAAACTGGTCAGTCCTTATATAAACCTGGCAGATCTTTATCGAAGGCAACAAAGAGATGAAGAAGGAAAAACAGTACTGGAAAAAGCCCTTTCTCAAAATCCTGATGAACCTTCTGTTCATTATTCCCTGGGATTATTATACATCAGGGAAGGTGAACAGGAAAAAGCTATGGGATACCTTGAAAAAGCTGCCCAACTGGCACCCGCTGAAGCAAGGTATCAATATGTTTATGGAATAGGACTGAATAGCATGGGACGAAGCGATGAGGCATTGGTAATTCTGATCTCAGCCTTAAATAAAAATCCTTTTAACCGGGATATTTTGTTTGCTCTTGCTACCATAAATAATGATCTTGGTAATCGAAGCCAGGCAGAATTCTTTACCCGGAAGCTGCTGGAATATTATCCGGCGGATCCTGAAATTATTAGATTGGGGAATACATTGTTAAATACAAATTGATTTAATCATAATTTGGATTGCCCGTAAAACCGGGGTTACAGAAAGCTGCAATTCTAATATTCCGTTTTTTTTCTTACAATTCGTTGTATTTCCTTGCTGAACCTTTTGATTTTTCGACAGGGTATTTCAATCCATTAAGTTTAATTTTCTCCAACACTATTTCAGTTATATCCAGATTATGTTTTTCTGCCAGTAAAAGAGCATAGGCAAATACATCAGCCAATTCCTCCCTGAGTTTGGATTTATCAACTTCTTCTGCTTCCTTCCGGGATTTCCATAAAAAAAGTTCATTTAACTCACCCGCTTCGATGAATAAGGCAAGAGCCAGGTTTTTGGTATTATGGAACTGTGACCAGTTACGTTCATCCCGG
>CBDUPM010000289.1:0-4420 GCA_965369105.1 uncultured Bacteroidales bacterium
TGGAACCATGCATGGTCAGTAATCCGGCAATTACAGTACCATCAAACTGAAAATTCCGGTTCCTCTTCATTATCACTTCGTTTTTATTCGGAACCAGAACCACGTTTTGGGAATCACTAAGGAAAATGTTGGGAATACCTTTTATGGTCAGATCATAATTATTCAGGTCAAGGCTACCATTCTCGGAAGGGGCCTCCACCCTTGAAATAAAATAGATCACATCATAATCCGTTCTACCAATACTGGCTTCGAGGTAATAGAACAATTTGTCGAGCAGACGGACCCTGTCTGTTTCTTCATCAAAATAGACAAAACCCTGCCTTGAAAGCTTCATAAACAAATGCCTTACCTGGTATTCCGGTTTCCCTATATTACCGGCGTAAGCTGATACCGGGAATTCCCGCCATCCGTTCAGTTGCTGGGAAAACCGATACAACAGGACGAGGGGGTGCCCCAGGTCTCTTCCCTGGATTTCTTCGAAATTATTATAGTTGAAAAAATCATGTGATTCAAAGGTGGCTATACCAATAGCTCTACCTACAGAAGGCTTCAATATAACTTTTCCTCCTCCCCTTTTCCATTCCATTTCTTCAAAATTCATATCCACTTTGTGATAAGAGTTGGCATAAGGTACTCCCGAGGTATAACTATCGCCCTTTGTAAGCCGGATCAAATCTTCTTCTTCCATATACAGAAATTGAAGATCCGGGTGGTATATGGAATCAGATTCCAGTTTAATTGCCACGGAAGCACTCAGGGATTGCATTGAATTTTCTTTAATGACAATATTCTTGGACCGAACCCTCATTCTCATTGTATCTCCTACGAAGAGTCTCAATTCTGCAAATTCGTCACCTATCCCGGTTCCAACAAGTTTGGGACCCTGCATGGATAATCCACCCGTAAACTGAATCTTTGAAAACAACTCGGGGATCACATATTTACTCTTGTAGGAAAAGAATTTAGGATACAATGCCCGTTCAGGACTGGAAAACTGGCGGCATTGCTCCTCCAGACGCCCCTCGAGTGGCTGGTTAAAATACTTATTGTAATGAAAATTAACCGAATCCGCATTTAAAAGTGGCCGGTTTACCTCCAGTTTATAGTTATTCAATTCGGCATAAACAAGACCGGAACTTAAACCGGCCTTTTCCCAGTTTACCGTTCCTTTATTCCCATTCCATTTAAGGCTGATGGGATCAAATTCTCCATTGGTATTATAAATACTAATACTATCCCTGTTGGCAAAGCATTTCAGATCAACATTCTTAAATTTAATCAGGGGTAATTCATCTTTCAGTTCAAAAGAATAGGAATCATTATATATGCGCCAGCGGGTGCCGGCGAGATCATAGATCACGGAATCATTCAGAATTTGCAGGACGATGTTTTGGGATCTCTGAATCTCATTGAAATTCACATTAGAACTGACCAGGTAGGCATATGCTTTTAACCAGTTCCGAAAGTTCCTGTTTTCATAAACCGGGTTAAGGTAATGGTTCATCACCCTGATGTAATTTAAAAACTGAGGCGATGGCCTGGCTCTTCTTCTGAGCATATGATTGGCCGAAATCATAAACTCCTCCTTGATTTCATAATTAAATGAATCTACCACCCAGGCATAAATAAAATTTTCCAGGATAATTTCCTCCTCTTCATCGAGATCCTGCATGAATTCTTCAAACTGAATCAAAAACTCGACAGTATCAGTACTAAATTCCCTGATTTGCTGCCCGAAAACCGGTGTTAATACCGTCAGCAACAACAGAACGAATCCTATCCTCCTCATGGCAAGTATGTATTAGAAATTATTTCCTGAAAATAAGCGAAATCCATTTATTTTCACAGAGCTCAGACATAAAACTTACTCCCTCTGAGCCTGCTTTGGAAATTAATACCTCCCTGTCTTTCTTCAGAATTCCACTGATGATAAGCATTCCGTTGATTTTCAGCTTTAATAAATAACTGTTGATATCTTCCAGAAGGATATTCCGGTTGATATTGGCCAGGATGATATCATAGCTTTTTTCAGGTATGGAATTCCGGTCTCCCCGGATTATTTCGTAGGAATCCGGATGACATTGGTTTACCCTGAAATTCTCCTTACAATTTGAAAATGCCCATTCATCGATATCAATAGATGTAACAAAAGAAGCCCCTCTTTTCAGAGCGAATATTCCCAGGACACCAGTTCCGCTTCCCATGTCCAGTACGGTCTTGTTTTGTAAATCCGACTGATATATTTGCCGGATCATCAATCGGGTTGTCTCATGGTGACCTGTACCAAAGGACATTTTGGGTTCAATGCGTATGATATGTTTTACGGCTTCCGGTTTATGATGAGGAGCCAGGATGGCGCAAATATCATCAATTACTATGGGCTCGTATTCCTGTTCCCACTTTGCATTCCAGTTTATATCCGGAGAATCGGATATCCCGGTATTAATTTTTAGAGAAAGAAAAGCCGGATTCTTCAGAACCTCTGAAAGTAATCCGGCATCATATAAATTTTTAGGGATGTAAGCAGTAAAAAAATTCTCTTCTTCATAAAAAGCTTCAAAACCAATTTCTGAAAGCAAAGCGATCATCAATTCAACCAATTCACTTTCAAAAGGTTCCGCTGAAATTTTTACCTGCTTATATTCCATTCTCAGTAAGCATTCACAATCTGGATAAAATCCTCTGCTTTAAGTGAGGCTCCGCCTATCAGACCACCATCCACATCCGGATTTGCAAATAATTCCTGTGCATTTCCCGGTTTACAACTTCCACCGTAAAGTATACTCGTAGTATCAGCTGTTTCAGTACCGTATTTTTCTGAAATAAGGCTACGGATATAGGCATGCATTTCCTGCGCTTGTGCGGGGCTTGCTGTAACACCGGTTCCAATGGCCCAAACAGGTTCATATGCAATTATAACCTCGTCAAATTGCTCTTTGTCAAGATGAAACACACCTTCTGCCATCTGTGTTTTTACAACCTCAAAATGAGTATTTTTTTCTCTCTCTGAAAGGACTTCCCCGATACAAAAAATGGGTTTCAAACCTGCTTCCAGACAAAGGTCCACTTTTTTGGCTAAAACATCATTGCTTTCATTATAGTATTCCCGCCTTTCTGAATGTCCGATAATAATATATTCAGCTCCGGTCGATTTTATCATTTCCACAGAAACTTCTCCCGTATAAGCACCCTCTTTTTCAGAGGCACAATTCTGTGCTGCTAATTTAACGCCGGTAATGACCTTTGCAACTTCTGTCATATGCGTAAAAGGAGGGGATACGATCATTATGGCATCACTACTTTTATTAGCAGCACTGGCATTAACAGCTTTTGCAAGCTCCACTCCGGCCTTCAGGTCAGTATTCATTTTCCAGTTTCCGGCAACGATTTTTTGTCTCATTTTGTATCTTTTTTTGATTATGTTTTTTAAGAAAAGGCAAAAGTAAGAAAATATGCGGTAATGTGCTAATGGGGTCACGTGGACATGTGGTCTCGTGGTCTCGTGGTCATGTGGACCGTCGACCGTCGACCAACTCACCTCAACCTCGGGTCAAGGATTTTATAAATGATATCAACCAGAAAATTAACTAAAACGAAAACAATGGAAATTGTAATTACACATCCTAATACTACCGGGGAGTCAAAATAATTCAGTGCATTTACAATTAAATATCCCAGGCCTTTCCATCCAAAAATATATTCCACGAAAACCACCCCTGCCAGCATTCCGGCAAACCAACCACTTACAGCAGTTACAACAGGTGCAAGGGAATTGCGGAGGGCGTGTTTAAGGATAATCCTTGACTGAGAAAGTCCTTTTGCTTTTGCGGTACGAATATAATCCTGGCTTAACACATCCAGCATTGAATTCCTTGACAGCTGCATAACAACCGACAAGGGCCTGATGCCTAAAGTAAAGGCCGGTAAAACCAGGTTTTTTAATTCCAGTTTAATTCCCCTTCCCAGGTCATCTATCTCATACAGATTACCGGTCAGATTAAGATGGGTGATATGACCAAGTTTATAGGCGAATAGCCATCCTATCAGGATAGCTGCAAAAAAAGATGGCAGGGCCATGCCTGTGGTGGAAAATAAGATTCCCAGGCGATCAAACCATGAGTTTTTGCGAATCGCAGCCATGATTCCCAACAGATTTCCGGCAAAAAAAGCAAAGCTTATGGCGATCACTGCCAGTAAAAGGGAGTTGGGTAAGGCTTCGAGAACCATGGTTCCGACAGGCCGGTTATTTTGAAAGGATTTACCCAGATAAGGGGTTTTTAATACCAACCTGGATTTTTTCCCCGTTTTTAATAAGGGAATGTATTTTCCGTATTTCTCCCTGTCCAGAAAAAAGAATGAGTCCTCCTCTTTAGAATTATAAAAGGACAAGGGCGAAAGATCATTTATGTAGCGGATATAT
>CBDUPM010000290.1:0-4414 GCA_965369105.1 uncultured Bacteroidales bacterium
CTGAATGCACCGCTGATTATTAAGGCTCCCGGTATTAAAGGGGGATCCGTAAGTCATTCCATCTCTGAATTCGTTGACATTTATCCCACTCTGTGTGAGCTTACAGGAATTGAAATTCCGGATCATCTGGAAGGGGAGAGCCTGAAGAACCGGATGATGTATCCAAACGAAACAGAAGAGGATTATGCCATATGTAAATATCAAAATGGGGCAACTCTTATTGAAGGCAACTATTTTTACACGGAATGGAGCAAATCCGGGGAAAGACCATATGCCAGGATGCTATATGATCACGCTCTTGATTTGGATGAGAATATCAATATTTCAGAGTATCCTGAAAATTCAGAATTGATAAAACAATTACAGGAAAAACTCTATATGAGATGGGGTAAAGATTATAATAATCCCATTATTCAACCCCAGTCAGATTTATAAATTATTTAATCCCATTTCGAGACCAAATGAATAGCTATATTTAATCCCGGAAAATAAAACCATAAAAATTAGTCATGATAAATATTAAATACCAATTTCTTGGAGCTGCTGCATTAACCGCCATTATTCCATCTTGTACCTCTTCGGAAACTAAAGAGCAAAACCGACCTAATATCATCTTCATGATGTCTGATGATCATGCTTACCAGGCCATAAGCGCCTACAGCGATCACCTTATTCAAACTCCTAACATTGACAGGATTGCAGATGAAGGCATCCTGTTTAGCAATGCTTGTGTGACAAATTCCATTTGTGCCCCTTCCAGGGCAGTCATTCTTACCGGGAAACACAGTCATCTGAATGGTAAAATTGATAACCGCTTTCCATTTGATACCAGCAATATTACTTTTCCTCAGATTTTACAGGAAGCCGGTTATCAAACGGCGATGTTCGGGAAACTTCATTTCGGAAACAACCCTAAAGGATTTGATGAATTCAAAATTTTACCCGGACAGGGAAGGTATTATAATCCCGAGTTTATTTCAAAAGAAGGAAAAGAGGTTATTGAAGGTTATTGCACAGATATTATTACGGATCTGACATTGGATTGGCTGGGGAACCGAAGGGATGAATCAAAACCTTTCCTTTTAATGTATCTGCACAAAGCGCCTCACAGGGAATGGGAACCAGCTGAAAGGCACTATAAAGAGTTCATACATAAGACTTTCCCTGAACCTGCAACGTTGTTTGATGATTACGAGGGCAGAGGCAGGGCTGCTGCAGAAGCGGAAATGAACCTTTTGACACATATGAACTGGGCCGGAGATTCAAAACTTTTTCCGGAAACCATGGATGAATTGGGTATATCTGAAAATTCAAACTGGGATAAACGGCCTCATTATAGCCGGGTAGATGTAATGACGGATGAACAGGAAGAAGCCTGGAATGCTGTTTATGGACCTATGAATGAAGAGTTTAAGGCCTTATATCCCAAGATGACAGAGGAAGATAAAATGAGGTGGCGTTACCAGCGCTATATGCAGGACTACCTGGGATGTATAGCAGCCGTGGATGAAAATGTGGGTCGATTATTAAACTATCTGGACGAAAACAATTTACGGGAAAATACTATAATCGTGTATACTTCAGACCAGGGATTTTACCTGGGAGAACATGGTTGGTTTGATAAGAGATTTATTTATGATGAATCCTTTAAAACGCCTTTATTAATCAGTTGGCCCGGAGTAATTGAAGCAGGTTCATCTTCTGATGAAATGGTTCAAAACCTGGATTTCGCCCAAACATTCCTGGAAGCTGCCGGAATAGAAGCGCCCGGCGATATGCAGGGAGAAAGCCTGATGCCATTGCTGAAGGGAGAAACCGATAAATGGGATCGGGAAGAGGTTTACTATCATTACTATGAATACCCCGCCGTACATATGGTGAAAAGGCATTATGGGATTGTAACCATTGATTACAAACTGGCTCATTTCTATGATGATATTGATGAATGGGAATTATATGATCGAAAAAAAGATCCCATGGAATTAAAAAATGTTTATGACGATCCGGAATACTCCGAAGTTATGAAGGATTTATCCCGGAGACTTACAGATTTAAGAGTAAAATATAAAGACTCCAGGGAACTGGATCAGAAATTTATAGAGATGTATAAATAGCGGAATCGCTGACAGACCCTGAGATAATGGGCTCGCGGGCAGGTATGGTTGTAGACCCATGAATGAGAATTGAACCTGGCCGCGGCACCTGAAATGTGTTTTCGGGATACAGAGATTTGATGTCAATAAAGGGACTCACAGTACCCGCAGAACCATTAATACCTGCAACTTCCTTCAATTTCATCCGCTTTCTCTTTGATTATTAAACTATTTGATTACCTTTGCGCCGCCGTTCCAGGGTGAGGATCGGTGACGTACTTTAAATGGTGTTACAATTCGAATCACAGGAATTAGGGGTATTTGACTACCCTGTTCATTATAAAAGTGAAAACCTTGTTTAAGAGTTAAACATCAAATCATCAGTAGGACTGGATTATTCTTGTTTTTTTCCGGCCTTAGATAATTAACAAACAAGGTAAAAACACTTTTAAATGAATAAATTTCAAGAATTAGGCTTGAACGATAGCCTTATTAGCGCTATTTCGGAACTCAATTTTATAGATCCGACGCCCATCCAGGAAAAAACAATTCCTGCCATATTAAATTCCAATACAGATATAATTGGTCTGGCGCAAACCGGAACAGGAAAAACAGCCGGTTTCGGTCTCCCCGTACTTCAAAAGATTGATCCGAATGTAAAATCAGTTCAGTCAATAGTACTTTGTCCTACAAGGGAACTTTGCGTTCAAATTACAAAAGACTTAAAAGCATACAGCAAACACCTGAAAGGAATATCTGTTGTACCGGTTTATGGTGGAGCAAGTATTGAACCGCAGATCAATGCTTTGAAAAGGGGAGCACATATTGTAGTAGGAACACCGGGAAGAACCCTGGATCTTATTAAAAGAAAATCGCTGAAAATTCATAATATCAACTGGCTAATCCTGGATGAAGCAGACGAAATGCTGAATATGGGATTCAAAGATGATCTGGATGCAATCCTGCAAGACACTCCAAAAGGAAAGCAAACCCTTCTTTTCTCAGCTACCATGCCTAAGGGAATCCGACATATTGCGAATAACTATATGAATGATCCTGTTGAAATTTCAGCAGGCAAAAAGAATATCGGTGCAAGCAATGTTGAACATCAGTATTATATGGTGAAGGCAAGTGACCGCTACCTGGCATTAAAAAGAATTGCCGATATCAATCCAAATATTTACGGAATTATATTCTGCAGAACCCGCCATGAAACCAAAGATGTTGCTGCTAAGTTTATGGCCGACGGATATAATGCCGATGCTCTTCATGGGGATTTATCCCAATCACAACGGGACTATGTTATGGACCGGTTCAGAAAACGGCATTTGCAATTATTAATTGCAACTGATGTAGCAGCCCGTGGATTGGATATCAACGATTTAACCCATGTTATCAATTACAATTTACCCGACGATCCTGAAGTATATATTCACCGTAGCGGAAGAACCGGCAGAGCAGGTAAGAAAGGGATAGCAATAAATATATGTCATTCAAAGGATGGCAGGAAAATCAGTGAGATCGAAAAACTGTCAGGCAAAAAATTTGAACGTAAACAGGTACCGTCGGGTAATGACATTTGCGAAAAGCAACTTTACAGTTTGATGGATAAAATCGAACGCATCGAGGTGGACGAAGAGCAAATAGCTCCTTATATCGAAGCGATCAATAAAAAACTGGCCTGGCTTGACCGCGAAGAATTATTGAAACGATTTATATCCGTTGAATTTAACCGGTTCCTTGAATATTATAAAAAAGCGAAGGATATTAATCTGCCTGAAAATGACAGATCGAACAGGAGAGACCGCGATAATAATAAAAGAGATGACTTTCGTGGTAAAAGGCAGTCATCAAAAGGCAGGTTCTCCAGGATATTTATCAATATCGGATCAAAGCATAATGTGAAAGCACCTAATTTGATAGGCCTGGTTAATGAGAAAACCCGGAACCGCAATATTGAAATTGGTAAAATTGAAATTCTGCGAAACTTTAGCTTTTTTGAAGTGGAAAAAGATTTTGAACACCAGGTTCTGGACGGTTTCAGGAATTCTAATTTCGGTGGAACGAAATTAAATGTTGAAGTTTCCAAACCGACCCAGGAAAAAAGGGATTTTGAAAAATCCGATTTCAAGAGAAAAGGAAAAAAGAGGAATAAGGCATATTAATCCACACAAAATTGAAAAAACCTCTGTTTGTTTAAAACAGAGGTTTTTTTATTTTAGAATTTCTTAACCTTCACCCAGAAGGATTGGATAAGTTGATCATTCATTCGGATTTGTATTAAATATGCTTATGATTGAATCAATTTCAGATGACTTGAA
>CBDUPM010000291.1:0-4405 GCA_965369105.1 uncultured Bacteroidales bacterium
CTTCCATGGCATGTACCCACTTTTCAATGGGCGCTGCTTTTCCAATGGCATTGCTATCAATAAGTTTCATGCTTCTTTTTTGACCTCTTGAAGTTAACAGGAATTTATATGATTTAAAAAAACAAAGCCCCCCATTACTGAGAGGCTTTGTACCCGGAGCCGGGATCGAACCGGCACGGCCATTACTGGCCACTGGATTTTAAGTCCAGCGCGTCTACCTATTCCGCCATCCGGGCTTCGAATAGGATTTTATTCCTTATTTCAAATGCTCACTTTTCAAATTTACCTCAATAATGGCGGGAGCTCTCCCGATATCTTCGGGATCGGTTCCGCCATCCGGGCATATCTAACAGGTAAAGCGGTGCAAATTTAAAAAAAATCTTTAAGTAATAAACATGAAAGTTGAAAAGAATGAATTATTTCATTACCACTGCTTCCATAGCTTCTTCAACGTCCCCGGGAGTACTCATAATTTTGGTAAACGTACCCATGGTTAACTCAGGCCAGTATAAAGCAAACCTGTACCTTCCATGAAGCATAGTTGCCTTTGTGTCCATCAGGATGATCTCATAGGGCATAGCAGCAACATGCTCTTTCCCGATGATGGACAGGAAATGATCTTCTCCTTTTTCCTTGTCAAGTAAACCAATCCCAAAAACGGCTACTTTTTTACCCGTATGGATATTCTCATATATTTTCACGGTAGCATTTTTGCCTGCATTTAAATTATCCCTGATGATTTTAAGCCCTTCCTCAAAACTTTCGAAGTTTGCCAGCTCAACCGGATCTGTAAAATAGGGCATCCCCATCATATAGCGGTACTTATGAAGATCTTCTTCACTTTCATCACCGCCAAATCCACTTAGTTCCCCATTTATGGATCTTAGGGTGGATTTCACTTTGTTTGATATTTTCTCCAGCTCCGGTCTTAATGACTTATTATCCATGGCTGTTCTGAAGTAAGCATGAAACATATAATCAGGATTTACAGCACTCATTTTTATGGAATTCCCCTCCTTCTGCAAACCAATCCTTAATGCCCCTCCAAGTAAACCCCTGTCATTAACCCTTACAGCATTCTTTTTAAGATCCATGCTTGTAAAAACAATTACATACAGATTTTTATCATTACCAGGATGATATTCTCCTAAAATTTCAAACTCATTCGAGGTTAATTCCTTTTTAATATTATTTGCGGCATCTTCAATGGTCCCATTGGTTGAGCCAAAAGAATAATAGGGGGAAATGGCATGGGATTGAAATAAAATTGCGGACAAAAAAATGAGGGTCGTTAATAGATGTTTCATAGTTTAATATTTTTTTTCAAGCTTAAAAATAGGGAAATACTTCAAAGTGTCAGCCTATTGTGATAAATATCATAAGGAAATCCTGAAAAAGCATTTACCCGATAATTCTCCCTTACGGAAAAATCATCATTTCTGTGTTTTCAGATCGCTAAGCACGGCTAAATCTCTCCTGAGGCTTTTATTACTTTCATTTTCAGGAAGAAAGGCAGGAACCAGACAAACTATAAGCCGCAAAAGTCTAATGGCATATTCGTAAATCAGTCAGGGTGCTGCTAAAAAGAAACCTGTATATTAAAACAGATTTATCAGACGGCGAAGATTAAACGGATATGACTCATTCAGGGTCAAAAAAAAAGAGCTCGTCTGTTTTTTCAGACAAGCCCTTTATTTTCTGAGCGAAAAACGGGACTCGAACCCGCGACCCCGACCTTGGCAAGGTCGTGCTCTACCAACTGAGCTATTTTCGCAATAAAATGAGAACGCTTACCCTTTATTCCGATAGCTATCGGAAGGGTTTGCAAATTTAAGGTATTTTTTCATTTTGCAAAAGAAAAAGTTTTTTTTTCGACCTTCCCCTTTTCAGGATAAACCGGAACCTGAAAACATTGTCATAACCTGCTCAACATAAGACAGTGAAATGGGTAGATTTTTTCTCACAGGTGCATCCAGTTCCAATACCAGTCCATCCGTTTCTTTTCTAACGATCTTCACCTTGTCAATATTTACGCAATAGGAGCGATGACAACGGATAATCCCCATATTCTTCAGACTGCCTTCTAAGTTTTTCATACTGTTGCGAATCATGAATTTCTGAATGCTGTTCTCATCCATATAATAAATCATCACATAATTATCAGCAGCTTCGAGGTATAAGAGATCATTTCTTTTTATGGAGAATTTCAATTCTCCCTTTTCATCTCTGAAGGGAATCATAATCGGGGATTTGTTCCGTTCATTCCCATTCTCCGTTGAGAGTTTTCTGATGAGATCATTTTTTTCCACCCAGGATAAATATAAATAACTGATGGTATAGGGCAGGAGAAGCACCAGACTGGTTTTCTTAAGCGAATCTTTAAGTGCATATCCTATATCCATTATCTTTTCAATCACTATATGCTGAAGGATGACATATACCACTGACAAACTGATGATTTCAGCTGCGATCCAAAAAATGTAAGTTAAATTATTAATCTCCTTTTTCTTGTTAAACTGGTGCATAATAATTCTGCTAACAGCAATAACCAATAAGCCTGAAAGTATCAATCCACTGGAATATAGAAACCTGTTCAGATCTGTTTGGTTATTCCAGTTCCCTACCCCAAAAGGAGCATATAGATTGATAAATACCAGTGCAAAAACAGAGGTAAAAATCAATTGCCTGACCGTGTTTTTTTTATCTGTCAGGTATCCGGGTATTTTATTTTCAAAAAAGCTCATAATTTCCTGAGACAAATGTATTTATTTTTAAAGAATTTCGCCCCAAATGAACTTTCAATTTTAAAATTTCACCCCATATAAACGGATTTTACCCCGGAATATCATTTTATACCCCGGTAATCCTTCCAACTCCCCAAATATTCACAAACTCATTTTTCACCACATTAATTTTGTTTAAAATATTTCTATGAATGTGCTTGAATTACATAAGGGAATCAAAGGAATTTTTAATTCGGATGAAGCGGTAAATCATGCTCCGGATGGGATTGATATTCATTTTATTGAATTCCGGAGTGACAAGTTGAAAGACCAGCCTGAGAGAATGCACCTGCAAAAATTCAGGGAGCTCGTTCCCGGAGGCTGGAATGATGAACTCATTGCTGAAAACAATAACTTCAAATACCCGGTATTTACCCCTTCAAAAGAGAAAAAGAACAGGGGAGCCATCCTGTTGTTGCATGGATTAAATGAAAGAAAATACGATAAGTATTATACCTGGGCCCACAAGCTCGCAAAAGAAACCGGAAAATCAGTTATCCTTTTTCCTATTTCCTTTCATTTGAACAGGGGATTGGCGGTCTGGACAGACAGGAGGCTTATGGCAGAGAAAGCTGATTTGAGGGCTTCCCGGGCATCTAAGTCAGGAAAAAACACCACATTCATTAACCTGGCTTTAAGTGAAAGACTGACCGAGTCCCCGGAACGGTTTTTTATTTCAGGACTTCAAACCAGTTATGATATTATTTCCGTTTTAAAACAGATTAAAAACGGAAAACATCCCTTATTTGAAGAGGGCACAAATGTTGACCTTTTTGCTTATTCCATAGGGGGATTATTAGCCCAGGTTTTATATATAAGTAATCCGGAAAATTTACTTTCGGAGTCTAAACTGTTTTTGTTTTGTGCGGGCTCTATGTTTGGCGATATGAATGGAATATCCAAAGTCATTATGGATCCTGTGGCTTTCAGGAGAATTCATAAGTATTATACCCTGGAGCTTGAAGAGAATATTAAAAAGTCCGGTGTATTCTCTGATTTTTTTAATAACAGTAAAATTGGTATGGCTTTCCGATCAATGATTACACCGGACCTTTTTAAATCTGTTCGGGAAGGGGCATTTAAAGATCCTTCCCGGCAGATTTTTGCTTTGTCATTGAAAAAGGATAAAGTTATCCCTCCCTCAAAAATAAGAAAGGCAATATTTGGGAAAAGGAGAAAAAATATGGAAGTACTTGATTTTGATTACCCCTATAGTCATGAGATCCCCTTTCCCTTGAGTCAACTTAATTTTACTGAAAAAATTGACGAAGCTTTTGAGAAGGTCTTTACAAAAGCAAGTCTTTTTCTTAGCTAATTTTATTATTGAATCCTCTTGCCAACTTCTCCCTTGCCATTTTAACCTTTGCCAACTGCCTTTTGCCAACTGCCTTTTGCCACCTGCCTTTTGCCACCTGCCTTTTGCCAACTTCCCCTTTGCCAACATCCCCCTTACCAACTGCCAATTCTATTTAAACTAGAGTCCGGTAAGTTTTTTTATATCATTCAGTTTATTAAGGGCTTCAATAGGTGTGAGGTTATCGATATCTGTATTCTGAATTTCGTCCCGGATCTGGCTCAGTACAGGATCGTCCAATTGAAAAAAGGTGGTTTGGAAACCTTCT